>NZ_JAJDMJ010000041.1:0-35608 GCF_020593585.1 Blautia sp. DFI.6.71 | reverse complement strand
ACTCGTGGCTACGAAATAATTGCTATGGAAACAGACAAAGACCATATACATTTTTTGTTAAGTTATGATACAACGGATAGAGTATGCGACATTGTTAAAATTGTAAAGCAGGAAACAACATACTACTTATGGCAAAAGTATAATTCGGTCTTATCAAAACAGTATTGGAAGAAAAAAATATTTTGGTCAGATGGTTATTTTGCTTGTAGCATTGGAGAAGTGTCATCAGCAACTATACAAAAATATATTGAGAGTCAGGGATAATAGATAACGATTTACAAGGCTCCTCCCACCGCCTAAAGGCAGTGGGTTTCCGCCTATGACAAACGAAAGGATTTATTTATGAAGAAAATCTGTGAGCCACCTTTTCTTTTCATCTTAGATGATGTTTATCTTTTTTTATCTTTGAAACAATAAAGAAGAAATCGTACGGTTTTTACTTTTGTAAAACTGAAATGCATTATTTAATAAACTTAACTTCCGGATAAATAGCCTGCTTAGCGGCTTCTTTTCTCTCATTGAAGATAACCTTGTTTTCTTCAAACAGGTTGCGGCCCTGTGCATCGATAGATACGATCAGTGGACCAAATTCTTTTACTTTGTTGCACCATAAGGTCTCAGGCATTCCAAGCTCATCCCAGTGATGTTCTACGATCTTCTCAACCTCTGTTGCAGCTACTACTGCACAGCCAGCCGGGAATACACAGTGGATCGCACCAAACTCTTTACATGCACGCTCTGTGTTCGGTCCCATTCCGCCTTTTCCAACGATTACTCTTACACCTGTAAGCTTAGTAAATTCATACTCAAATTTCTCCATACGCATGGAGGTTGTCGGTCCAACGGAAACCATTTCATAGTCATCTTCTGTTCCCTCAATTTTACGAACGATTGGGCCAGCGTGGAAAATTGCTTTGTCCTTGATATCATATGGAAGTTCTCTTCCATACTCAACCAGACGGCGATGTGCCACATCACGGCAGGTCATCAGATCTCCGTCCAGCCATACAATATCACCGATTTTGATGTCAGCCAGGTCTTCTTCACTGATTGGTGTAATAAGAACTTTTTTATCTCCTCTGATTTCGATCATGTTTTTTCCCTCCGATTATGCGTTGAATTTCCATGTGGAATGTGTATCACAGGTTACTGTAAGGTCAGAATTTACGATCAGGTGACCGCGGCGGTGTGACCAACAGCCTACATTTACTGCTACACCGATTGTAGATGGATGACGGGCTGTATTCTCGATATTAACACCCATTACAGAATATTTTCCACCCATTCCCTGCGGTCCAAGGCCAATTGCATTGATTCCGTCTTCCAGAAGTTTCTCCATTTTTGCTGCGTTTGCGTTATCATTGTGAGAACCGATCGGACGCATAAGTGCTTTCTTGGAATTGAGGGCTGCTGTCTCTACAGATGTTCCTACACCTACACCTACAAGAAGCGGAGGACAAGCATTCAGTCCATAGGTTGTCATCTGGTCAAGAACGAAATCGGTAATACCTTCGTATCCTGCACCTGGCATAAGTACCATTGCTTTTCCCGGAAGAGTACATCCGCCTCCTGCCATGTATGCGTAAATCTCACATTTATCACTATTTGGAACGATGTCCCACCATACAGTCGGAGTTCCTTTTCCAACGTTTTTCTTGGTGTTGTACTCGTCGAAAGTTTCTACAGAGTTATGTCTTAATGGTGCTGCAAAAGTAGCCTGTACAACAGCTTCTTTCAAAAGGGCTTCCAGCTCGTTGATGTACGGGAAATTAGTTCCGCATTTCAGCCAGAACTGAAGAACTCCTGTGTCCTGACAGCTTGGACGGTTCAGTTCTACAGCCAGTCCCTGGTTCTTGGTCATTGTCTCATAAAGTACTTTTGGGAGTGCTGCACTTTCCTGAGAGCCAAGTTCTTCCAGTTTTTCTACTACGTCGTCCGGTAATTTTTTTCCGATGTGGGCAACAAAGTCTGCTACCATGTCTGTTAATACTTTAACTCCATTTTCCTTAGTCATGATTTACCTCCTGATCATTCAATGGTTTAGGGTTGTTTGGCTTTTAATTTTGGGTTATTTATCTAAAGCAGCATGTTTTCTGCTTTATTTCTATTGATACATTTACATTAAGCGGAAAATCTTCCGTCTCATATGGTTTATCCTCTCACGGATAGAACGGGAACAGAACAGGCAAAAGGATCATACAGATCACGAAGGATACCAGAATCAACGGTAAACCTGATTTCACGTAATCCTTGAATTTATATCCTCCAAGTCCTACTACCATAGTGTTTGCAGGCATTCCAATCGGTGTTGCATATGCACAGGAGCCTGCGATAACAGTTGCGATAACAACAGCTCTCGGATCCGCACCAAGGTTGTTTGCCAGAGAAACTGCAATTGGGATCATCAGTGCGGTTGTGGCCGTGTTTGACATGAAGTTTGTCAGTGCACAGGTTACAATGAATATTACCAGAAGAAGCACGATCGGGTTCGGGTCTGCACCCAGAAGTCCTACGATCTTATCTGCTATCAGTTCACCGGCACCTGTTGTGTCCAGGGCTTTGGCAAGTGTAAGAGATCCTCCAAAAAGGAATACTACTTTCAGATCAATGGAAGCCAGTGCTTCTTTTTCTGAAAGAACTCCAAACAGCACCAGAATGATTGCTCCGATGCATGCAGAAATCTCAATGCTGACTCCAATCTGTTTCTCAAAAATCATTGCAAGAATCACAAGTATCAGAACTATCAGTGAAACAGTCTGTTTCCATTTCGGTACATCACTGAAATCTTTCTGTTTTTCAACAGTTGCCCCTACAGCCCCTTTTCCATCCGGAAGAAATCTGTATCCAATGAAAACGAAGTAGATAATTCCTACCAGAAGCATCGGGACTCCCACCGGTGCATACATGAAAAAGCTTGTGGAAAGCCCCATTTCCTGAAGTGCGTTTACACCCATCAGGTTTCCGGGTGCGCCAATGATGGAAAGGTTTCCGCCAAGTGCTGCTGCAAATACCAGCGGCATCAGAAGGCGGCTTCTTGAATAGCCGGATTCATCGGCGATTCCACAGACTACAGGGATCAGCACTGCTGCTGTACCTGTGTTGGATAAAAATCCGGACATCACACCTACGATTACCATGATTGCAATGATCAATGTTCTTTCTGTTCTGGCAAATCTGGTAACCAGACCTCCGATTTTATTTGCCATTCCTGTTTCAAATAGTGCCTGGCCTACTACAAACATGCCAACACAAAGGATTACGTTACTGTTTACATACTGTGAAAACGTTGTAGATACATCCACTACTCCGGTGAGTGTCAATCCGATTGCACAGATCGAAGCTGTAAGCCCAAGTGGTATCTTTTCGAGGATGAAACTAATGATCGTAAACACAAGAAATAACAGTGTGATTGTTTGTTGAGACATTTTATTGATCTCCTTTCACTTTTTTCTGTGATTTCATTTTTTATTTTGCTCTTCGCTTTTGTCTTACTTATCTGTCTTTTTTTTATTAATCTCTCTTGAAAGGTACCGGCCGTGCACGTTTCCTTTGATGAGTTTATTATAAATCATGCACGTATAAAAAAACAAATTAATGGGTTGCATATCCCCATAAAAAATTTTTATAATCTCAATTTTAGCAGGTTTTTTTTATGCAATATTACTACATTAAAAAAAACTTTAGAAATAAATATGGAAATTATGATAGGTATATGGTATTTTTTATTTGAAGATAACTTAAAGCAGTTTCAGAAAATACTATACTTGCTATAGAAATGACATATTTCGACACATTACAACGAACTTAGAGGAAATTACTTATGACACTTAACCAACTCCGTTACTTTTGCACAGCCAGCCGCTGCCACAGTATCACAAAGGCAGCCGAGGAATTATACGTTACTCAACCCACTGTGTCCGTGGCCATCCGTGACCTGGAAATTGAATTCGGCATCAGCCTTTTCTATAGAAAGGGAAACCGACTGATTCTTACCGAAGAAGGCGAAGAGCTTTATAACAAAGCTACCTACATTCTTCAGTACTGCACCGAGCTTCAGGCAGATTACTCCAGTATGGCGAGAGTAAAACCCCCTCTTCGTATCGGAATTCCGCCTATGCTGAGCACCGTCTTTTTTCCTGAGCTTCTCATCGCATTTCATGACCAATATCCGGAAATCGCTGTTGTTCTGGAGGAATATGGCTCTGTCCGTGCCTGCAATCTGGTACAGGATGACACTCTGGATCTGGCTCTGGTAAACATGGAACAGTATAATATTGATAAGTTTAACAAGGCTCTCCTGGCCAACGACCAGGTTGTTTTTTGTGTGAGTGATGACCACCGACTGGCAGACAAAGAAGTTGTGACCACAAAAGAAATGTCTAAAGAATCTTTGATCTTTTTCAATGCCGATTCCGTACAGAACCAGTTGTTGAAAACACGCTTTGAAACGGACGGTTACGTCCCGGACATCGTCATGCGCAGCAGCCAGATTTATACCATTTTGCAGCTAGTAAAGACCTGCAAGTATGGCAGCTTTCTCTATTCCAGCATGACTGATAAATTTGCCTCTTCTGGCATAAAAGGAATTCCCCTCAGTCCACCCATCCGCATAAAAATCGGAATCGTATGGAAAAAGGGGAAATACATCAGTGACAATATGCAGAAATTCCTGAACTTCACCAGGATGTACTACCGGGAACATCCGCTGATTCAGAAGCTCTGATTTGTATGCCAGACTGCTTGTTATTTTAACCTGCTATCTTTCTCACGCTGTTTTAAGACCAGAGCATACACATCCGGCCATTTTCTCTCAAGCTGCTCATCCAAAAGCCGCCTGCGCTCCTCGAACATTGCCACCAGCTCCGGATGCTCTTTCATCATCTGTTCCCGGAGTTTTTTTCGATGCTTCTCAAAACGTACGGTCAATTCCTGTTCATCCTGTCCGGAAATCTTTACAATTTCTTTCATATGCTCTTCCAGATGCTCAATCCATGCATCTGCATCAAGTTCATCCATATGATTCCACTGACCATGGAGCAGCTCCTGCATATCTCCGTTCTCTTTCAGCTGTTCAATCTGCAGACGGATCTGTTTCTCTATCTCTGCCTCAGAATCAGAACCAAAAGCCCAGACAAATTCCTGTACACTGTTGTCCACACGCTTTCTGAACGGAGAACGTTCTGTATTATCTACATTGCCCTTCAAAGGATAAGGATAATGGATTCCCATATCCTTCAATGCCACATGTATAGTCCGACGCACACGTCCCTCTTCGATCATAAATCCAAGTCCCAGTGCGCGCATCTGTTCATTCAGCTCAGCGATATGCTCTGTTATGTAGAAACGAATTCCTCTTGACTTCAGAGAACGATACAGAATTGCAAGCCTGTCTGCAGCCGTAACATCAATGCTACCAATCCCGCTGGCATCCAGAATGACTGCTTTGGTATCCGATCCAATGGCATTCTCAATATCCTGCTGTAGAATATCTATATTTGCAAAAAACAGGCTGCTGCTGAATCGGTAGATCACTACTCCCTCAATCTCACAGTTATGCAGACTTTCCGTAAGATCTTCGAAATGTCTGTGTCCCGGCTGCACTCCCAGAAAACAGCGTGCCGGTTTCGCAGTACGGATGATCATCTCGGCAAAGGAGAGAATAATACCGATCAATACTCCATTGATGGTACCAAGCGTCAGCACTCCCCAGAATGCGCCCCAGTAAATCAGGCATTCCTTTTTGCTGATTTTCCTCAGACGTACAGCCAGATCAAATTCCGTTGCCCCCAGAAGTGAGGAAATTACAATTGCAGTCAGCATAGGAACCGGCAGATAAGCAATCAGCCCGGTTGCTCCCAGAAGCACAAGAATCATGGAAATTCCTGCAACAATTCCGGTCAACTGTGTTTTTCCCTGGTACTGTTCACTGATGGCGGTACGTGACACCGAACCGTTGATCGGACAACAGCCTGTCAGAGCTGCTGCCAGATTTCCCATGGAAAAGGCTACCAGCTCCTGGTTAGCATTTACCCTGTAACCATTTTTCTGTGCGAAGCTATTCTCACCAAGTAAAGTTTCCGCCATGATCACTACTGCAATTGACAGACTGTAGATGACCGCTTCTTTTAGACCAATGGCAGAGAAATCAGGAATACTCCATACAGGCAGCCCCGGTTCTACTGCATCCAGTGTACGGATTCCCCAGTTGGAAATCGGGACGAAATAGGATAATAATACACCTGCTGCCATCAGAACTACTACCATAGGAAACTTGGGCAGGATTTTTTTCATCACCAGAAGGATGACCAGAGAAACCAGACCTAAAATCAGGGAAGGCAGATTGATCTGCCCTAATGTAGCCCAGATATGCTCTGCCAGCTCCGACAATTCTCCGCTTCCTGCAGTTCCGCCCATTAATTTGGGCACCTGCATGAGAATGATCGTGGTGCAGATACCTGTGATAAAGCCTCCCATTACAGGTGCGGAAATATAGTTTACCAGTTTTCCTGCTTTTAAAAATGCAAATACAAACAGCCAGACTGCCACAAAAAATGTGAGCACCGGCACAACCGCCATTGCCTGTTTCGAACCACTCTGGATTCCCATTTCCACCAGTGCCGCCCCGACTAACGCTGCAGGTGCTGCATCCACTCCGAAGATGAACTGAGGCGATGTGGAAAACAGCCCAAACAAAATGATTGGGAATACAGAGCCATACAGTCCATAAACCGCCGGAAGCCCCGCAATCTGGGCATAGCCCATGGAAATCGGGATCGAGACAGCCATAATGATCAGCCCGGTGAGGATGTCCTTTGATAAATTTTTTCTGTCGTAATTTCGCAATGTTTTGGCTAACTCAAGGTGCATTTGTTTTATGTTCCTCCACTTATAACTGTTCTCTGACTAACATTAACGCATATCCCAGAAGATTGTTGCCTTTCCATTTGCTTCGCTCAAATCTGTTTGGATCTCCCATGGATAAACCTATTCCCCAGATCTGATCTCTTACTGCGCATTCAGCTAACACAGCATCACCTGTATCAACAAGTTGTCGTTTTAAGTCTGTGTTTTGACTGAATTTCGCTTTTAATCCCTCATAAACAATAAGCTGCCTTACACCATTCCAGACATTTTCATCATAGTTATGTACTTTACGACCT
Organism: Blautia sp. DFI.6.71; assembly: GCF_020593585.1. Classification (NCBI taxonomy): domain Bacteria; kingdom Bacillati; phylum Bacillota; class Clostridia; order Lachnospirales; family Lachnospiraceae; genus Blautia; species Blautia sp. DFI.6.71. The sequence continues at coordinate 28,448 of NZ_JAJDMJ010000041.1, read as the reverse complement.
AATTTCTTAATCTCAGCAACATTATCTGTATGAAGTATGTCATTAGCTATTTCTTCATCATGAAAGCGGCATGCTTTCTGATACATCATAAACTGCTCCATTGACGAAAAATCTATTCCGTTGACTGTGAAATGACTAAGATACCAGTTGCTCAAATAGCCATTTTCTTCATCCGGGTTATGGAAACATATAACGTTCATTGCGTTTCACCTTTCTTTTCACAAAATGTTTGAAATAAATAATCTGCGAATCATCTTTACAATTCTTAAGTTGTATTTACTACTCTATCCTAACACAAAATGCAGAAATCTGCATCCACAATATGTCTACATTTTCATTCACTAATTGAATATTCGCTACTTTCCAGTATAAATATATACAGCAATATCATATGCATCCCGAAAGCCTTTTGCGATCATGTATGCGGTAATATTTATAGTAAAATGCTATCTCCTTCTTCTGATAATCTTTACAATTCCAAAGATCAGCAGCAGAATCACCCCAACAGCCACAATACATATTCCGACAATCGCTATGGCAAATTTATTCGGATGTTTTATCAGATTTATGATGTTTTTGCTGTTGTCTGCAACTTTTCTTTCGTGTGTTGTATCATAATATTCTGGCACATTTGCAATTCCGTCTTTGTCTGTGTCTTCAAAGGATTGCATGTATTCTGCGATTGCAGCCCAGGCTTTCAGTTCTTTTTTTCCATCCATGACTGCATAATCTTCCAGGTTCTCTATGGGATTGCCGTTTTTATCTTTGGGGACAATGGATATCAGACCATAGGATTTGTCCAGAACAGAGCCAAGCATACGGCCAGTGTACAGGTCGGTGACAACATGATACAATTTATCGTCCTGTATTTCTTCCCTTTCCCCGTTCTTGCCTGTCAGATAACAGTCTGTTACTTTATTTAAGATCATTCGGTGGGGATTATAGGTGAAATTCATTCCACTGCAATATAATCTGGCTATTGTCATAAAATCTGAAATGGAGGCATCTACCTCTGCCACAGTTTTCAGTTCTTTTCCCGTTAAATATGCACTGATCAGAGGATAACCTGCAAGCCCGTCTTTTCCTGTTCCCAGCGAGAAGGAATTATATACCTGCTCCACTGTTATATTGCCTTTTGTATAAGTATCCCTTACAGTTCCGGCAGGTACGATTGCAACATCTACTTTTTCTCCGTCAGATTCTTCTGTATTCTCTACTGCATATACATAAGCATCTGATATGATATCTCCCAGATTTAACTCCTCATGCTTTGTTTCCATCTCACTGAGGCTGTTAAATTCAATGTCATTCTCTGCCAGAATTTCCTCTCTGGTGTAACCAAAATTGGAAAGATAATTGGTGTCAACAGTATCTGACAATTCATCTATTTTCTTCTGTGTGGCTTCATCTGCTTTGATTTCATCCGTAACCGGAACAAGCTCATAGGTATCCGTTTCCCACCGTCCATTCTCTTTCTGAGTCATGGAAAGTGTTCCCATGTTTTTCCCATATTCTCCACAGGATACGATGCAGGTATCTCCCTGCAGGATTGGTTCTGCCAACTGTGTGTGGGTATGTCCGCTGACGATCAGATCAATGTCCGGAACATTCTTTGCAAGGATTTCGTCCTCTGATACTTTTTCGTCCTCCCATGTTCCGCTGTGTGATACACAGGCGATCATGTCTACATCTTCGTTCTTCTTTATTTCCTCTACTGTTTTTTTTGCTGCTTCTGACGGATCTTTGAAAAGAAGCTCGCAGGTAGGAGCGCAATCCAGAGAATCCTTGCCGAAAACACCCAGTACTGCAATCTTTACATCGCCTTTTTGAATTATCGTATAGTCTTTTACTCCATATGTCTGAAATGCTTCATAAATCTGTTTCTGCCCTTCACTGAATCCGGCTTTTTTCATTGCATCCCAGTCCACATTACACACAACCATCCCGGGAAGGTTTTCGCCTGAACTGACTGCGGCGTTCAGCATATTTGCCAGACCATCGGAGCCGTAATCAAATTCATGATTTCCCAGAGTTGTCACATCACAGCCCAGATATCCAAGCATCCGCAGTTCGGCGGCCTCTGTGTCATATACAGTCTGTATCAGAGTTCCCATGGAGAAGTCTCCGCCATCCAGTATGAGTGTATCTGTATTCTCTTTCTCGTGCTCATTGATCAATGTTTTCAGCCGGGCAAACCCACCGGTCTCCTGCTGTGTCCCGTCTACAATCGTTTGAAAGCTGTTCAAATGAGAATGCAGATCATGGGTGAACAGGATATCTAGATGTTTTGGCTCCTCTGAGGCGTTTACCTGATATCCTGTCAGTCCTGAAACGCTCAGCATAAATATAAATGTGAATGCGAATGCTTTTTTTAATAATTTCATAAAATTCTCCTGTAATATCAAAAGTGGTTCCACAGTATCATTTATCTTCCCGCAGGATAATGATACCATGAAACCATTTTACAAAAAAACTAATTTATCTTTCATCTCCCACAAAGAACAAAGCCATTGTTCCCGGACCTGAGTGAGCGCCGATGGTGGCTCCTACCTGATTCATGATAATCGTGTTGATCTGGTATTTTTCTTTTACTTTCTCTGCCACATAATTTGCATCTTCTTCGCAGTCGCCATGACTGATAAAGATGGTATGGCAGGTGTCATGATAGCTGCCGATTTTCTCATCCATAAGCTTTACCAGCTCCTGAAGGGATTTTTTACGGCCGCGGACTTTTCCGATGGCAGTGAGTTTTCCGTCGTTGTCTACATGAAGGACCGGTTTAATATTCAGCATACTTCCTACTACTGCAGTAGTTCTGGAAATGCGGCCTCCGCGGTATAGGTGGTTTAAATCGTTGACTGTAAAAAGGTGTACCATATGAAGCCTGTTCTCTTCTGCCCATTTCGCAACTGTCTCCAGATCTTCTCCCTGCTCTTTCTTCTCCTGTGCAAGGTAAACCAGAAGCCCCTGACCAAGGGAAGCGCCAAGAGAATCTACCACGATGATCTTGCGGTCCGGATAATCCTCCATCAGTTCCTCTGCTGCGATACGGCTGCTATTGTATGTACCGCTTAAGGCAGAGGAAAATGCAATATGAAGAATATCTTTTCCTTCTTTCAGGTAAGGCTCCAGCAGTGCTTTTGCATTTTCAGGATTTACCTGTGCTGTGGTTGGCATGGAACCGTTTCTCATTGCCTCATAAAATTCATGCTCCGGAAGGAAATTTCCATGTGTATAATTTTTTCCATCCATGGAATAACTGAGATACATGCAGCCTACTCCATGGTCTTTGAGATATTCCTCCGGAAGATCTGAATTGTTGTCGGTGGTGATCACATATTCGCTCATGTTGTCGCCCTCTTTTTCTGATATTTTTCACTTTCTGCCCATTAACTGTTTAACCGAATCAAGTAAGTCCCCTGCTTCAATTGCGAATATCCGCTTGACTATTTTTTCAGTTACGAAGCAAAATCCGCTGCCTGCTCAGTAATGGGCTTTTCATCTATAATAAAAATACTTCTATTATAAATACAGCTACATACAGTATAGCATCAAACTATCAGCCAAACAACTACTTTTCCTTCTCAACTGCCTTAATCGCCTCCTGCAGCTGATTATCCTCATCATGGGTGATCTCGTCTTTATTCTTATTCAGCAGGCTGGTATCCAGAGAAACCTCTATATCAGGTTTGATTCCTGTTTTGTTGATGTTGTTTCCTTTTGGAGTGTAGTAGTTGGCAACAGTCAGTTTAATGGCACTTCCGTCTGAGAGCTGGCGGATGGACTGTACCACGCCTTTTCCGTAAGTAGTTGTTCCGACAATCGTTCCAATACCATAATCCTGCACTGCACCGGCAAAAATCTCTGATGCACTGGCGCTGCTTTCATTTACCAGGACTGCAAGCGGAATCCGGAGTTCGTTTTTGCCATCACATTTTTCCTCTTCTCTGTTTCCGTCCTTATCTTCGGTGTAAACGATCAGTCCTTCCGGAAGGATTTTCCGCAGGACATCACAGACAGAATCAAGAAGTCCACCCGGATTATCGCGGAGATCCACGATCATTTTCTCCATTCCCTGTTTTTGCAGGTCATCAAAAGCTTCCTGATACTGTTCGCCGGTAACGCCTGTAAACTGTGTAATACGGATGTAGCCGATTTTAGAATCCAGCATTTCATGGAAAACAGACGGTAATTCCACATCTGTGACAGGGACTGTGATTTCCATGGCATCTTCTGCACCTTCTCTGTGAACAGTAAGCACCACACTGTCTTTATCTGAATTGCGGACAATGTCTGCAACATCAGATACTTCATCCTCTGTAATATCTTCCCCGTCAATGGCACTGATGATGTCCCCTTCCTCCAGTCCTGCTTTTTCTCCGGGACCGCCCTCATAGCATTCAACAATCTTTACTCCGCCTTCTTTGTTCTTCTCCATAAGAATGCCGATCCCCACATAGCTTCCCTCATTGGAAGAATTCTCAGAATCGTATTCCTCTGCTGTATAATATCTGGAATAAGGATCATCCAGCCCATAGAGAAGACCTGCATAAAGCCCTTCCTGAAGCTTTTCTTCATCCTTATCTCCCAGATAGTATCTGTCGATCAGCTCTTCAAGATATGCCAGCTTTGATGTACACTTGCGATCACCAAGAGCTGTTCCTTTTGCTGCAAGACCTGTTCCCGCAAAGGCACCTGTACCGATGCATGTCACAACCAGTGCTCCTGCTACTGCACCTTTCCAAAATTCTTTATTTTTCATGTCTGCACTCCTGTAAAAAAAGCCACCGGTTTATGATATGATATCATTGTTCCGGCAGCTTCATGCTTATCTGCTTTTTATTATACTCTTAAATGCTTTCTTGTTGTAAAGAAACTTCCGATCAGTCCGATTCCGATTCCAAGTGCCAGTCCTATAGGAAGCAATGTCTGGTAAATCTGCCATACCGGGATAAAATCAACCACACCGGTCAGCACATTAAATTTGTTCAGAATATAGGATACCGCTGCATTATAGCAGAAATAAAGTCCGACCAACGGTATAGCAGCACCGATAACTCCCAGCACAATGCCTTCCAGAAGGAATGGAGCTCTTACAAATGCATCGGTCGCTCCTATGTACTTCATGATTCCGATTTCTTCCTTACGAACTGCAATACCGACAGATACTGTATTGCTGATCAGGAAACTAGAAATGATAAGTAATAATGCTATGATTGCAATGGAAACATAGGAAACCAGTTTATTGACATTTCCCAGTGTCTTGGCTGCTTCCTCGGACTGATTTACCAGACGTACATGTTTCAGCCCTTCTATATAAGAAACCAGCTCTGACTGTTTCGTGATATCGTTCATGTATACACTGTAGTTTGCCTGGTTTGCAAGCGGATTGTCATCTTTAAATCCGTCTGCCGCTTCAGATCCCTGGAAATATGTCTCTTTAAATTCTTCCCATGCCTCATCAGCGGATGTGAATTCAATTTTCTCTACTTCCGGGCGTTCCTTAATTTTCTTACCGATTGCCTTGATCTGTTTGTTCGTTGTTCCTTTATCAAAGAATACTGTGATCGGGACTTCCTGCTCTACTTTATGAGCAACATTGTTTACGTTATTCACGATAGAGAAGAAAATGCCAAACAAAAAAATACAGGCAGCCATGGTAATGATAGATGCCAGGGAAAACATCCAGTTTCTCTTAATGTTCTTGATACCCTGTTTCAGGGTATACCATATTGTGCTAGGCCTCATGATATTCTCCCTCTTTCTCGTCACTTATTATGGAACCTTCATGCATAGTAACTACACGTTTCTTCATTGCATTTACGATCTCTTTGTTGTGTGTTACAACAAGGACTGTGGTTCCTCTGTCATTGATCTGCTCCAGAAGCTTCATGATTTCCTCGGATGTCTTAGGATCGAGGTTACCTGTTGGTTCGTCTGCCAGAAGAATATCAGGACGGTTTACCAGAGCTCTGGCCAGTGCTACTCTCTGCTGTTCTCCACCGGAAAGTTCATCCGGGAAGGATTTGTATTTGACAGCAAGTCCAACTTCCTGAAGTACCTCCGGGACACGTTTACGGATTACTCTTGTGGGACGGTTGACTACTCTCTGGGCAAACGCTACATTCTCATATACATTTCTGTCTTTCAGAAGACGGAAGTCCTGAAATACTACGCCCAGCTTACGGCGGTATTTGGCTACTCTTCTGTGTTTCATTCCTTCCAGACGTTCCCCGCTTACGATGATCTGGCCGGATGTGGAATCCAGCTCTTTCATAAGAAGTTTAATCAGGGTTGTTTTTCCTGAACCACTGTTTCCTACTACAAAGACGAATTCACCTTTATCTATATGTAAGTTCGCATGGTTCACTGCCGGAAGGCCGGGACCATAGGACTTGCTTACATCTATAAGATCTATCATAGATTTTTCCTCCAATGGGTTAATGAATTTGTAACATTATTGTAATGTATGTTTTTGGGGATTGCAAGAGATTTTTGAGGATTCATAGAATGTTCACAGTAACGCAGCCAACATTCATTCCAAATTGCCTGCAGCAATGGAATTTTGGCTTGCATGTCTCAGGATATTGCATACCTTATCAATTGCAATCTCGATTTCTAACTATACACTGCAAGGCTGGATTTGTAAAGGTCAAAAATGCCTGCGTCAGCAATTAAAGCTGTGGCAGGCATTGAAAATTTTCCTTCTATTATAATATATCAGTATTCCAGTGTTTCCATATATTTCATATAACGTACTACCATGAGTGCAATCTTGAATGTAATGGCATCTTCAAAAACACGGAGATCAAGACCTGTACTCTTCTGGAGTTTATCGAGGCGATAGACCAGAGTGTTTCTATGGATGTAAAGCTGTCTGGATGTCTCTGAAACATTGAGGCTGTTCTCGAAGAACTTATCAATTGTAACCAGAGTCTCTTCGTCAAAGTCATCCGGGGATTTGCCACCGAAGATTTCTTTGATAAACATCTTACAGAGTGGGATCGGGAGCTGGTAGATCAGTCGTCCGATTCCCAGAGAGCTGTATGCGATCACTTCTTTATCTCCGAAGAAAATCTTACCTACATCAAGAGCCATGCGGGCTTCTTTATAGGAGCGTGATACTTCTTTCAGTTCATTGACGATAGTACCGTATGCCATATGTGTCTTACCGTCATTTCCCATTCCAAGAGTATCAAGGATAGTATGTGCAAGCTGATCCATCTCAGGATAATTCTCACCATCTTCAAGTTCCTTGACTACGATAATACTTTTCTCATCTACTGCTGTGATAAAGTCTTTACTTTTACCGCCGAAAAGACTCTTCACGCTTTCCATGGAGCTGTGGTCTTTCTCCTGTGGCATTTCAAGGATCATGACTACGCGGCGGACATCTGCCTCAATGTGCAGTTTCTTCGCACGATTATAAATGTCAACAAGAAGCAGGTTGTCAAGAAGCAGGTTCTTGATAAAGCTGTCTTTGTCAAAGCGTTCTTTATACGCTACGATCAGATTCTGGATCTGAAAAGCAGCGAGCTTGCCAACCATATAAGTATCTTCATCGTCGCCATGGGCAACCAGTATATATTCCAGCTGATAGTCATCACAGACTTTAAAATACTGGAACCCCTTTACAAGCTGGCTGTCGGCCTGTGATTCTACGAAAGCCTGTACATCCTGTGTTGCAATGGAAAAATCTGCAAAAGTACTTGCAAGCACTTTGCCTTCTGTGTCGAGTACACAAAATTCTGTTCTGGAAATTTCTTTTAACCCTTCAAGAGTATTCTGAAGCACCTGATTCGATATCATCTGATTTCAATCCCTTCTCATCCTATAGTGTTTATTTTCCGTTTTAACTATAAAACCTTATACCTGTATTGTATTTTAATATATATTTACCAAAAATGAAAGAGGAAAGAGAAAAAAATTTACAATTTTTTATATATTTTTTTGTGTTACTTTTTTTCAATAAAACCTTCTCCATGAACTTCCCTGGCATCTGTCACTATCACAAAGGCTTCCGGATCAATTTCATCTACTTTTTCTTTAAGCATTACGATCTCTTTTTTATTTACCACGCAGAAAAGCATCAGTTTATCCTGTCCTGAGTACATTCCTCTGGCACTGATGCCTGTCACACCTCTGTCCAGATCTTTCATGATCATATCTGCTATTTCCTTTGGCTTTGCTGTAATGATATAGGCAGCTTTTGAGAATTTCAGACCTTCAATCAAACTGTCAGATACTTTTGTCACCAGATATACCGCAATAATCGCATAGAGTGCCTTGTGGATGCCGAACACATACATACCCACCAGTACAACGCCTGCATCTATAACCTGCATGATCTGTGCGATTGAATAGTGCTGCAGATATTTCTGGATGATAGCTGCCATCATATCGGTTCCTCCGGTTGTTCCACCGCCCAGAAAGACAAGACCGATTCCCACACCCTGGATCACACCACCGTAAAGTGCGGCAAGAAGAAGATCATTGCCAGCAAGATTCCATACAGGTTCTATGGCAAGCCAGGTGGACAGAGCAATTTCTCCTATCAAAGCTTTTTTTACAAAGGAGAATCCATTAATCTTCCATCCGATCAGAAACAGTGGAATGTTCAAACCCATATTTGTTACCCAGAGAGGGATACCACCGTTAATGATTCCCTGACTCCCTGCTTTTATAATGATCGCGATACCTGAAAAGCCTCCGGTTACCATACCTGATGCATCAAATACGGAATTGATCGCCAGTGCCATTAATCCGGTTCCTGCTATGATCATCAGATATTCCAGAAGCTGTGATCTTTTTCCATTTACTAACTTCATTCATTTGCCTCCTTGTATTCTGTAAAAATAATATTTGTTTTATGCTTTCATGAATATCAGCCAGAGATACCGCTTTATCACTGTGCCGTAATTATTCTTCCATAAACTACAAGAACGGCAGCAATCCATGAAGGACTGCTCCCGCTCTTATTCTTACCTTATTTTTCAGGCTTATTGATAAAATTTACAAAATGATAACTCTCCATTATCTGGAAGTATTTAACGATCCTTGGATATAAAGGCTCTGCCTTCTCCCCAAATTCGTCTTTTACCAGTGCAGCAATATCTTCCACTGTCTTCCTGCCATCTATGAGTGGCCAGATAAATGTGCCATTGTCATCCAGATGTATCTTCGTATATCTGGGTTTTCCAAACAGCTTCTGGGCAATCGTGTTAAACGCGCCCTTATTCTCTATTTCCAACACCATTCTCCCCCTGATATCCGTATGCCAGCGAAGCTGTGCACTGCGCTCAGGAATGAGATCCAGATAATTGATCTGTATTTCTTTTTTCTTTTTACTCATTTAAATATTATCATCTCCGCCTGATCAGGCTTTCTTCTTGTTCCAGATACTGAATTTCAGAAGGCTTAAGATCATAAGTAACATCAGGATCACGCCGCCTGCATTACCAAGGTTAATGCTTCCGGAGAGATCAAATACACTGCTTACGTTTACTACTGCAAGGATTGCAAGAAGGATACCTACAAGACCTTCACCTGCGATCATACCTGCACAGTAAAGTGTACCGTCTGTTGCCTGTTCTTCTTTTTTCTTATCATCAACATTCTTTCTTCCGTCAACGAACATACGAACAACACCACCGATCATGATAGCAGCGTTGAGGTAGATTGGAAGATAAAGACCGATAGCAAATGGCATAACCGGAATTCTTAAGATTTCCAGACCAATTGCAAGGAATACACCGATAAATACCAGTGTCCATGGAAGCTTGCCGCCCATGATACCTTCTACGATCATCTTCATCAGAGTTGCCTGAGGAGCAGGTACTTCTGCACTTCCGTATCCCCATGCAGTGTTCAGAAGATAAAGAACTCCACCGATAGCAAGACCGGCAGCAACAACACCGATAAGCTCACCGATCTGCTGCTTCTTAGGAGTTGCACCAAGAAGATAACCTGTCTTTAAGTCCTGTGAAGTATCACCTGCGATCGCTGCTACGATACAGATTACGGAACCAATAGCAATTGCTGCTTTCATTCCGTCGATACCGGTATTGCCGGATGCTTTGATAACCATTGTTGCGATCAGAAGAGTAGCGATAGCCATACCTGATACAGGGTTGTTGGAGCTTCCTACAAGACCAACCATACGGGAAGATACAGTTGCAAAGAAGAAGCCGAAGATTACGATGATCAGCGCACCGATCGGGTTAACCGGGATAGCCGGAACAAGCCAAATGATCGCAACCATTGCCACAATACCGATCAGGATAACGTTCATTGGAAGATCCTGTGCAGTTCTTTCTGTACTTGTATTCTTGCCACCCTTCATGCTCTTCATGGAATCACGGAAGGTTGCAATGATCAGAGGCAGGGATTTGATCAGAGAAATAATACCACCTGTTGCGATAGCTCCTGCTCCGATATATTTTACATAAGTACTCCAGATTTTAGATGCTCCGCCTGCTGCATAAAGAGCAGAAATTGTTTCTGTTCCGGGATACATAACTGTATCAGCTCCGAACAGACAGATTACCGGAATCAGCACCATCCAGCCAATAAGAGAACCAACAAACATAAAGGATGCGATTCTTGGTCCTACGATATATCCAACACCGAGAAGTGCAGGATAGCATTCCATACCAATTTCACCTTTGAATCCTTTAAATGCTACTGCAACGTCTGCAGGGATTACCTTTAAACCGTCAACGACAAATTTAAAGATCGCTGCGATTCCCATACCTGAAAATACTGTCGCAGCGTTTGCACCACCCTCTTCACCTGCAAGAAGAACATCTGCGCAGGCAGTTCCTTCAGGATAAAGAAGTGTTGCATGCTCTTTTACGATCAGTGCGTTACGAAGTGGTACCATAAAAAGTACACCAAGAACACCACCGCAAAGTGCGATTAATGTGATTTCCACGATACCCGGCATTTCACAAAGTCCTTCTTCTGCCCAAAGGAACAGAGCAGGCATTGTGAAAATTGCACCGGCTGCCAGTGATTCACCGGCTGAACCGATTGTCTGGACCATGTTGCTCTCCAGAATGGAGTTCTTTTTCATGATCTTGCGAATTACGCCCATGGAAATAACTGCTGCCGGAATGGAAGCAGATACAGTCATACCAACACGCAGACCAAGATAAGCATTGGCTGCACCGAAGATGACTGCAAGGATAACACCCATGATGATGGATGTCACCGTAAATTCTGGTGTGATCTTGTCAGCCGGAATATACGGTTTGAACTCTTTGTTTTCGTTCATGATTTCCTCTCCCTTTTGTATTGATTTATAAACATAGAACATTATAGCGAAATTTATACAAAAAGGCAAGGTGAAAAAACTGGTTTTTTATGCACTTTACCATATTAACGTGCTAACTTGATAATCTCTTAACATATCAACACGCTCAAACAGCATATTTTTACCCTGTTTTATCAGTCTATTCATCTGAATCCAACTGTTTAATCAGGTATCTCCCAACAATTCTGGAAAAATTCGAAATATCCCGGATATATGCGAAATCTTTTCCAAATATCTTTTTTTCTGTGGATAGGTCCTTTTCTTCCCCTGCAAAGACTCCCAGAACACTTACTCCAAGGTTTCGCAGGTGCCGCACTTCTGTAGCAGTATCATTGATCGCATATTTTCCCATATAAGGTTCCGGGTTCTTTGCGTGAGGTCTGTTTACGATGACATCATATGGTTTTCCATCACTTAATACAATGAGGATTTTTTTCTCCTCAGATCTCTGAAGCAGACCGTATCCTGCGGTTTTGATGGCAAGTCCATCCCTGTTATTGGAAGAAGTTACATAATTAAAAATATTTTCATTAGCTGACTGTGGATCATCGTACTCACGGAATCTGTGAAGGATCGTATAGTCCCAGAATGTGCAGAAGCTCATGACACGGTGAGGCAGGTTTACATTACTTAATGCTTCACTGATGATATAAGCCTGTAATGCCACATCTCCCTGCCTGGACATCTGGGAACCGCTGGCATCGATCAGCACATCTACTACGAAATCAGATGCATCAGATTTCAATTCTCTTTTAAACAGATTTGCTTCACTGCTTCTGCCCACACGCCAGAGTCTGGACGGAATGATCGTTCCTCTGTCTGACAGTACTTCCTGCGTCTCGCTTTTCAGCACCAGTGTCTTTCGTAAAAGGTCTGTGAGGGATGCGATGTTCTGCTTTACGATTCTGTGTTTGTCATGGTAGAGCCAGATATTCTTATTCTTTAATCGCACTGCATATTCGTACTGATAGTTTCGTTTGACCGGATTCTTAAGAATTCCTTCTGTAAAATAAAGGCTGCAGTCCCTGTGAAGTTCCCTACACATCAGATAATTCATTCGCTTCTCTTCTGCAGGAGTCAGATAAGTTTTTCCGAAATTCAACTCAACATAGGTGTATGCTTTCTCAAGTTCTTCCTCTGTGAGAATTGTAATTTTGTGTTTGGTCTGGCGCTGTTTTTCCATTTCTTCAGTGACAGCAGTGTCTTCCATGTCCGTAATCTTATTTGTCATCTGTTCGATGTAACTCTCCAGAGCTTCCTCATAAAGTTCTTCTGTAAGAAAATCTTCCCAGTCGTATTCTGTCAGTTCTTCCAGGGTGACTGCCATAACCTGTTCCAGTGTTCCATGATCTTTCTCAAAATTCGGATCAATGATAGTGTTGTAAAGACTGTCAATAATACGGATCAATTCTATAGTGTCTGCAGCTGTTCTGGCTTTGTAAACCATGTCGCGGATTTTTCGAAGACGCTCTTCTACATAATGGTTTCCATTCTGTAAACGGTCACGCAGGATGGCAATCTTCAATCGGCCAAGAATATCTCCGTATGCGGGCATCCGTTCAAACTCCTGATCCAGGATATCCTCGAATGCTTCCTTCTGCATCTCCCGGACTCCCGGACGTTCCTGACAGATTTTGTCCCCGATTGCTTCTTCTACACATAGCTGTGCTACTGCAGTCAGTTCTCCTTCTCCTGCCTGGCAGAAGACTTTTTTTACCAGATATAAACCCAGCAGATTCCTGTCATAATATTTTGCCAGAGCGCCCTGCTTGATGCCGTCATACAGAGCGATTGCTTTTGAGCGCAGATACAGGGAAACGTCTACTTTCATATTTAACGTGTAATCCCCGCTGATAGTCCAGAGGAGATTGCGGATCCTGTTTTCCAGTTCCAGACGGTAATCGTCGATTTCTACGATTTTCTCATCTTTCATATACATCATCCCTTGTCCAGTCTGCCGGAATTCTGGTTTTCACAATATCCTCTACGATTTCTTTCTCGAAAATGTCAAAGGTCTTGTTCACCACTCCCATAGTAACTGCTTTTCTCGGAGAAAGTCCGGTTTCTACAATCTTCATGGCTGCAAGGAGACCTCGCAGATCCAGAGGTTTGGTGGAAATTTCACTGTTTGTGGCTTTGAGCTGAAGATCCAGGAATACTCCGATGAACTGTGTTCTGGCGTTTTCTTTTATATTCGGAAACATCCGTTGGAAAATAAATTTCAGGGATTCTTCAGTCTGAGCCGGCATGTCAATAACCAGGAATCTGGATACCAGCGCTTCATTGAGTTCTTTGGTTCCTGCATAACCGTAATTCATGGTTCCGATAAAACGGGCAGCCGGATGAAGATCAATTTTGTCATAGCCCGGGACATCGATGGAACGGCGATAATCCAGGGTTGCATGAAGAACGGAAACTGCATCATTCTTTGCCATATTGATCTCATCGAGGATTCCGAAACCACCGTATTCTGCGCACTGATAGATAGTTCCTTTGCGGAGCTTAACTTCGTTGTCCACGAAAGTGTCTGTGCCGATCAGATCTCCGCTGTTAGTATTTACATGAAAAGAAACATTGTACGCGGGACGGTTGAAAATATATGCCAGGTTCTCTGCAAGGATATTTTTTCCTGTTGCCTTCGGACCGGTGAGTAACAGGTTCTCCCCTTTGAGCAGTCCGGCAATGGCCATTTCCAGAATGTCTTTTCCGTAAAATGGAATGGATGGTTTCACAATCCTGCCTGCAGTCTCCGGTACCACCTCATACTGGCTGCGGAATTCTTCTACTCTCTTTATCAGTTCAGAGGCTACCTGCTGCTCCTCCAGAAATTTCAGTTCTTCCATTTAGTTCTCCTTTATATAACTATTATAGTCCAGTTTGTGTTATAGAAAAAGGCCGCTTATCTTTTACAGATTCACGACCCTTTCATTATAGCATTCTTCTTTATATTTTTACAACATTATACTTCAAATACAAGATCTCCATAAGATGGCATCGGCCACATTTCCTTATCTACGATCATTTCCAGTTCATCTACCGGCTCACGTAAAGCTTCCATTGCAGGAACCACCTTTTCTCTGCAGAATACGGCTCTGTCCCGTCCCTCTGCATATTCCGGGATCTTCTCAACCAGTTTGCTCAGCTTACTCATGGCACTGTTTGCAGCCTTTAAGAGTTTTGACGCTTTCTTAAGCAGGTCAAGCTGTACACTTACATCGATCAGCCCTTCGCCCGCTGTTTTCACTGTATTGATGGATTCGCCAAGAACAGTGGTATATCTGATAACTGCCGGAATAATCTGCTTGGTTGCCATGTCGATCATTGTCTTTGCTTCAATATTGATTGCTTTAGAGTAAATCTCATATTTAATCTCTGCGCGTGATTCAAGCTCAGCTCTTGAGAATACATCAAAAGATTCAAAGAGTTTCACTGCCTTCTCTGTAGTAAGTGCAGGGATTGCATCCACCATGCTCGGAAGGATCGGAAGTCCGCGGCGTTTAGCTTCCTTCTCCCATTCCGGCGCATAGCCGTTTCCGTTAAATACGATCTTCTGATGATCTGTGGCATATTCTTTGATCAGGTCATGTACCGCCAGTTCGAAATCAGGAGCTTTTTCCAGACGGTCACATACTTCCTTAAATACTTCTGCTGTGATCGTATTCAGGACTACGTTACATGCGGAAATAGAATCTCTTGAGCCTACCATACGGAATTCAAATTTATTTCCTGTGAAAGCAAAAGGTGAAGTACGGTTACGGTCTGTAGCATCCTTCATGAAATCAGGCAGAGTCTTAACACCTGTTTCCAGCTTACTTCCCTTTTTACTGTGAGTTGCTGTTCCTGTGCTGACCAGCTGTTCCAGAACATCCTCCAGCTGCTCTCCAAGAAATACGGAAATCACTGCCGGCGGTGCTTCATGGCCGCCAAGTCTCTGGTCATTTCCCACATCTGCCGCAGATTCACGCAGAAGATCTGCATGTTCATCTACTGCTTTCAGGATACAGGTGAGGACCAGAAGGAACTGAATATTTTCATGAGGTGTTTTGCCCGGATCCAGAAGATTGATTCCATCATCTGTGGTAAGAGACCAGTTGTTATGCTTACCGGAACCGTTCACACCTGCAAATGGTTTCTCATGAAGGACACAGCGCATTCCATGACGGCTGGCAACCTTTTTAAGGATACGCATCATCATCTGGTTCTGGTCTGCTGCGATATTGACCGGTGCATAGATCGGTGCAAGCTCATGCTGTGCAGGGGCAACCTCATTATGCTGTGTCTTTGCAGGAATTCCAAGCTTCCAGCATTCTTCATTTACCTCTTTCATGTATGCGGAAATTCTCTGACGGATACTTCCAAAGTAATGGTCATCCATTTCCTGTCCCTTCGGAGGCATAGCTCCAAAAAGAGTTCTGCCTGTATAGATCAGGTCTTTTCTCTGAAGCCATTTCTCTTTATCGATCAGGAAATATTCCTGCTCTGCTCCTACTGACGGAGTTACTTTCTTAGAAGTTGTATTTCCGAAAAGTCTCAGCAGACGGAGTGTCTGGGTGTTGATTGCTTCCATAGAACGAAGAAGTGGTGTCTTCTGGTCAAGTGCTTCTCCTGTATAGGAACAGAATGCAGTAGGAATACAGAGTGTTCCGCCTGCTGCATCATGACGGACAAAAGCCGGTGATGTACAGTCCCATGCTGTATATCCTCTTGCTTCAAAAGTTGCTCTTAATCCACCGGACGGGAAAGAAGATGCATCCGGTTCACCTTTGATCAGTTCTTTTCCGGAGAAAGACATCAGGACCTTGCCGTTATCCATCGGAGCTGTGATAAAAGCATCGTGTTTCTCTGCTGTCACACCTGTAAGGGGCTGGAACCAGTGGCTGTAATGTGTGGCACCTTTCTCGATGGCCCATTCTTTCATCTCGTGTGCTACTACATCCGCAATCTCCATAGACAGTTCTTTGCCCTCTTCTATGGTTTTTTTCAATTCTTTGTAGATCTTCTTCGGAAGTCGTGCCTGCATGACGGAATCATTAAACACGTCACATCCAAAAGTCTCTACTACATTGATATACTCACCCATTTTATTTCTCCTTTTTATTTATTAACGGGGAAATTCCAATTGATCTGGTTTCCTCATTTTTTGTACTTTTTAGATACAGATTCAGTGCTTCGTGGCAGTTTTCAATCTCTATCTGTGTATGACTGCCGCCGTATTCACCGTCCAGAGTCCATGGTACCGGTTCTTCTGAGGTAATGGTCACCCTGGCTGATTTAAAAGAATGAATCAGATCTGTATTGTCCTCTGCTGTCAGCATTGCAGTCATGATCTCCTGCAATTCCAGCGGATTCTTCGGTCTTGTGATCATGGTAACTTCAAAAAGTCCGTCATTCATATCCACGTTCTTACCTGTAAGGTTCTTGAACCCTCCCACTGAACGGGAATTGGTGATCATCCCAAAGATGAAGTCATCCTCCACAGTTAATTCTTCAGATTCAATTCTCATATGGTATGATTTGATATCAAAAAGGCGTTTCACTCCCTCAAGAAGATAGGCTACATGGCCAAGGATATTCTTGAGATCCTGATCTGTCTGATAGGCTACATCTGTGAAAAGACCGAAAGCTGCTATATATGTAAAGCTCTGGTTATTGAATCTGCCGATGTCACAGTGATAAAGTTTCTCTTCCATGATCATGGAAGCGGCATCTGTCATGCTTTTCGGCATAAAGAGACTGTTTGCAAAGTCGTTGGTGCTTCCTGCCGGAATGTATCCGATGGGAATGGAACTCTTCTTTTCCATTACTCCGGTAACCACCTCATCAAGAGTCCCGTCTCCGCCGCTACATACAATAAGGTCCACTTTGGATTCGTATTCTTTGGCTTTCTCGTAGGCATCTTTTGGTTTCTGTGTGGAATAGATAATGACTTCATAACCGCCTTTGTTGAAAATATCTACTATATCAAGCAGGTTTGTTTTGATCTTGCCTTTGCCTGCCTTGGGATTGAAAACAAAGAGCATTTTTTTGTTCATTTCGAGCAACTCTCCTTTTTTCAGGGTTTAAATGCGTAGTTTTCAGAGTACGCAGATTTCTATTTATATAATATAAGAAAAAAGGGTGGAAAAGTCAATGGGGTTTGGCGGGCAAAAAAATTGGGGACGACAGGAAATATTTTTGGTTTCAGGTGCGGTTTCGCGGGCTAATAACTCTAGGTGTGTGGAAATCTGCTAAAAACATTCAAAAATTGCTCAAACTCGCTTCGCTCAGACAGTGAGCAATTTTTGAATAACGCAGATTCCCACGCACCAAGAGTTACTACGCCCACTGCAAATGCACCTGAAACCAAAAATATTTCCTGCCTGTTGGCTGGCTGCGGGACTGCCGAGCTGTTACTGCTCACTTCGTTCACAGTAATGCGCCTTGCAACGACAGGCTATGCAAATGAGATTTCCTCACAGAACATTTTGCAGGATGGTAACGCATGAACTGGGACTGGTGAATAGTTGCAATTTTTCTAAATTTTTTATGGCAAGTTATATTTTGGCGTGATAAAATGGGGATTGTATTTATTAGGTAATTGTAAAACGAAAAACCAGTATTTTCAATAGGTTCAGAGTTTCGCAAATGCCTATTGTATTTATTATAGAAAGGATTTCTTATTCATATGATTAAATTGATTGCTTCAGATATAGATGGGACTCTGGTGAAGGATGGGACTCTGGCTATTGACAGGGAGTATATGGAAGTTATCGGAAGGCTGATTGATAAGGGGATTGTGTTTGTGGCATGCTCCGGACGGCAGTACAGAAGTGAGAGAAAACTGTTTACCCCTGTCGCAGACAGACTGCTTTATATCTCTGACGGAGGAACTGTTGTACGGACTCCGAAGGAGATTCTGAAAGTGGATACTCTGCCGGACGAAATCTGGAAAGGAATGTGTTCTATGGTAAGAGAGAATATGCCTTCCTGTGATTATTTTATTTCCACACCTGAACGCTGTTTCGCAGAAGACGGAGGCAGCCAGATGTTTCACTGGCTGAGAGATTCTTACGGATATGATATCCATGAAGTTCCGGAAATGTTAAAACTCGAGGGGCAGCAGGTAAACAAATTTGCTGTCTACCACCCCAACGCCTGTGAGGAAATGTGCGCCCCTTTATTCACTCCCACCTGGAAAGACAAAACAGTTATGGCTGCCGCCGGCAAGGAATGGATGGACTGTACTGCCCCGGGTTCCGGCAAAGGTCCTTCCGTTGCTTTCCTTCAGGAATATCTGGGAATTTCACCTGACGAAACCTGCACTTTCGGAGATAACCTCAACGATATTGAAATGCTTCAGAATGCCGGTCTCAGCTACGCAGTCTCCAACTCCCGCCCCGAAGTCCGGGCTGCCGCCAAAAATACCTGCCCGCCCTACTGGGAAAACGGAGTTCTGCAGATTCTGAAATCTTTCTTATAAAAGATACGAATTACTCCAGTTCATACCAATACACAGCGCAGAAACATATTTCATTTCGTGTGCATTTGCAGGAGTCTTAGAACTTCTTAGCTGATAAAAATATGCGTTATAAGAAAAATGACCCACTGTCTGAGCCGCAGCATGCGGCGAGTTTGGGTCATTTTTCTTATGTTTTTAGCATATTTTTAGCAACTTAGAAGTTCTTAGGCTCCGAAACCGCACACGAAATGAAATATGTTTCTGCGCGTCCCCTTTTCAATATTTAAGCTTCCATTACAGCATCTTTCATAGACTTCACATACTCTTTCACATAGGGCACACAATCCCTGCCATACTGTGCACACAACTTCACAATTGCAGATCCTACAATCGCTCCATCTGATTGCGCCGCCATCTTCTTCGCCTGTTCCGGCGTAGAAATTCCAAATCCAACTGCACAAGGAATATCTTTCGCCTGTTTTACCAGCTTCACCATTGCCCCGATATCTGTAGTAATATTAGTTCTTGTTCCTGTAACACCAAGAGAAGAAACACAATACACAAACCCTTCCGCATCCTTCGCAATCTGTGCGACCCTCTCATGAGAAGTCGGCGCGATCAGAGAGATCAGATCAATACCGTATTTCTTACATACACTGTCAAACTCTTCTTTTTCCTCAAATGGCACATCCGGCAGAATCAAACCATCCATTCCGATTTCTGCAGCTGTTTTAATAAACCGCTCCGTTCCGTAAGAAAATACCACGTTTGCATAAGTCATAAACACCATAGGAACAGAACTGTTCTTTCTGATCTTTACCACCATGTCAAATACCTTGTCTGTAGTCACACCACCTGAAAGTGCTCTCACATTTGCTCTCTGGATCACCGGTCCCTCTGCTGTAGGATCAGAAAACGGAATCCCAAGCTCGATCAGGTCTGCACCAGCTTCCTCCATTGCATAGACAAGCTGCTCTGTCACTTCCAGAGACGGATCTCCACAGGTAATAAACGGGATAAATGCCTTTCCTTTTTCAAATGCTTCTGTAATTCTCTTATTCATGAATATCCTCCCCTCTGTAACGCGCGATTGCTGCGCAGTCCTTATCTCCACGTCCGGAAATTGTAATGACCACGATCTGGTCTTTTCTCATCTGCGGAACAATTTTCTTTGCGTAAGCTACTGCATGAGCACTCTCAATAGCAGGAATGATTCCCTCTGTTCTGGAGAGATATTCAAATGCCTCTACTGCTTCTTCGTCTGTGACAGGTACATATTCTGCACGTCCTGTATCATAGAGATGCGCATGTTCCGGTCCGATTCCCGGATAATCCAGACCTGCGGAAATGGAATATACAGGTGCGATCTGACCATATTCATCCTGGCAGAAATAAGATTTCATTCCATGGAAGATTCCCGGTTTGCCGGTTGCAATGGTAGCTGCTGTCTCTGCCGTATTTACGCCACGTCCTGCTGCCTCACATCCGATCAGACGGACATCTTTGTCATTGATAAAATTGTAAAATGTTCCGATTGCATTGGAACCACCGCCCACACATGCCAGCACTGCATCCGGAAGTCTGCCCTCTTTTTCAAGGATCTGCTCTTTGATTTCTTTGGAGATCACTGCCTGAAAATCGCGAACAATTGTAGGGAACGGATGAGGTCCCATTACAGAACCAAGTACATAATGTGTATCGGAAATACGGTTTGTCCACTCTCTCATTGTCTCGGAAACAGCATCCTTCAGTGTTGCGGTACCGGAAGTAACTGCATTGACCTTTGCACCCAGAAGACGCATTCTGTATACATTTAATGCCTGACGTTCTGTGTCTTCTTTTCCCATGAAGATTTCACATTCCATACCCATAAGAGCTGCTGCTGTTGCTGTTGCCACACCATGCTGACCTGCGCCTGTTTCTGCAATGACACGGGTCTTGCCCATTTTTTTTGCAAGAAGTACCTGACCAAGTACATTGTTGATTTTGTGAGCACCTGTATGGTTTAAATCTTCTCTCTTTAAGTATACTTTTGCTCCACCCAGATTTTCTGTCATGTGAGATGCAAAGTAGAGACGGGATGGTCTTCCTGCATATTCATTCAGAAGCTCTGTAAGCTCTGCGTTAAACTCCGGGTCATCTTTATAGTGGTTGTAGGCTTCTTCCAGTTCGATGACAGCATTCATCAGTGTTTCCGGAATGTACTGTCCTCCATGGATGCCGAATCTTCCTTTTGACATCTGTATATGTCCTCCTTTTATGTATGTAATCCCTGGCCTGTCAGATGGTCGGTCAGAGTATTCTATGTTCTTTCTGAATTAGTCAAGCAGATATTCGCAATCCGCTTCGCTACTTGCTCATAACCGAATAACTGCTCCGCAGTTTATCAGAAGGAGCTTGCACTCCTCCTGATACAAGCAAGTCCCCACCCACTGCTTATTGCTTTTCGCAATTGAAGCAGGTGACTTACTTGATTCGGTTATCTTATTTCATATGCACCAGTTGAACTGCCTTCAAAATCTTATCTCTGTCTTTCATTCCATCTGTCTCCACACTACTGCTCAGATCTACTGCATAGGGATGAATAGTCCGGACGGCTGTTTCCAGATTATCTGCACCCAGTCCTCCTGCCAGGAAAAAGGGTCTGTCTATCTCCGGGATCAGTGACCAGTCAAAGGTCTGTCCGGTTCCACCGCCACCCTGATCAAGCAGTATATAATTTGCCGGACTTTTCAGGGCATTTTCAATATCCTGAGCTGTTTTTACGGAAAAGGCCTTTATAACCTGATGACCTGTATTCTTTTGGATTCTCCGTATATATGCCTCATCTTCCTGTCCATGAAGCTGTGCAATATGGATAGTTCCGTCAAGAAGCAGTTCCTCCACACGCTCAGGTGCTGCATTTACAAAAACACCTACAGGGATAATGTCTGGATTAAGTTTTGCAGTAAGTTCTCTCACCAATGCACCTGTAACATTTCTGCTGCTCTTCGGAAATTCTATGATAAATCCACAGTAATCAGGTTTTGCTTCATTTACATAGGTAATGTCTTCCGGGCGTTTCAGACCACAGATTTTGATTTTGGTTCTTTGCTGTTGTTCTCTGGTCATATTCTATCCTCTCAGATAATATTCGATCTTTCAGCGTAACGGGCTGCCATTCAGGCTTTCCAGTGCTGCTTTCTTGTCCGGACTTCGCATCAGTGTTTCCCCGATCAGTACCCCATCCACTTTATTTTCATAAAGAATTCGGATATCCTCCGGGGTGCGGATTCCGCTCTCGGAAACAAAAACTACATTGTCCGGTGCCATTTTTCTCAGGCGGATACTGTTGTTCATATCTACCTGAAAGGTTCTCAGATCCCGGTTATTGACTCCCACGATCTCTGCCCCGAGATTTAAGGCTCTGTCCACTTCGTACTCATCGTGTGCTTCTACCAGTGCATCCAGTCCCAGCTCTTTTGCAAGCTGTCTGTATGCTCTTAATTCTCCGTCATCCAGGATGGCGCAGATAAGCAATACCGCAGAAGCACCAAGGGATTTCGCCTGATAGATCATATATTCATCTACTGTAAAATCCTTGCGGAGTACAGGTATCTGTACAGCGGCTGCGATTTCTCTCAGATACCGGTCTGCTCCCTGGAAATAAAAAGGTTCTGTGAGACAGGAGATTGCACTTGCACCTGCCTGTTCATATTCCTTTGCAATTGCCAGATATGGAAAATCCGGTGCAATCAGTCCCTTTGAGGGGGAGGCTTTCTTTACCTCGCAGATATAGGACATACCGTCTTTTTGTAATGCCTGGAGAAATGTAATTCTCTTCCTTGCATTTTTATTTACTTCCTGAATCCGGTTCTCCAGCTCTGAAACAGAAATACAGGTCTTTTCTTTTGCAATTCTTTCTCTTGTTCTGGCTGCTATTTCTTCTAATATATTCTTCATAATCTCTATGATTTTTCTGTAACTGTTCTGTATATCCACAGTCAGCAGATTACCGGACAGTTACAGATTTCCTTTACATTAGTAATTGGGGGTTGCTTTTTATTTATTTGTCTCTTCTACAAATTCTTCCAGTTTTTTCAGTGCTGCACCGCTGTCGATGAGGGATTCTGCCAGCTTCACTCCTTCTTCTATGGAAGCGGCTTTTCCTGCGATATAGAGTGCTGCACCTGCATTTAAACATACCGCCTGACGCTTCGGACCTTTTTCCTCACCTTTCAGGATTGCTTTTGTGATCTCTGCATTTTCTGCAGGTGTACCACCTGTCAGGGCACCCTTCTCACATCTCTCATATCCAAACTGTTCCGGTGTGATCTCATAGGAAGTAAATTTGCCATCCCTGATCTCACATACAGAAGTAGGTGCGCACATGGAAATCTCATCCAGACTGTCCTGTCCATAGACAACCATTCCTCTGTTAACGCCCAGATTTGCCATAACCTGTGCCAGTGGCTCCACCAGTGACTGATCGTAAACTCCCATCAGTTCCATGTTTGCACCTGCCGGATTACTTAACGGTCCAAGAATGTTAAATACAGTACGGATTCCTAGCTCTTTACGGATCGGTGCCACATATTTCATTGCAATGTGATAATTCTGCGCAAACAGGAAGCAGATGTTGATCTTTTTCAGGATCTCTGCACTGCGTTCCGGCGTCAGTGTAATCTTCACTCCCAGTGCTTCCAGAACATCTGCTGCACCGGATTTGGAGGATGCTGCCCTGTTTCCATGTTTTGCAACCGGAACACCGCCTGCTGCGATCACCAGAGAAGAAGTAGTGGAAATATTGAAGGAATTAGAACCATCTCCGCCGGTACCCACGATTTCAAGCACATCCAGGTTGTGGAGAAGTTTGATACAGTGAGCTCTCATTCCTGCTGCGGAAGCTGTGATCTCATCAATTGTCTCTCCTTTTAAAGCTAATGCAGTAAGATAAGCAGACATCTGTACAGGTGTTGCCTGACCGCTCATAATCTCGTCCATTACAGCTTCTGCTTCCGCATAAGCTAAATCCTGTTTCTTTGATAATTTAATAATGGTTTCCTTAATCATTTCTCACTACCTCCATAAAGTTCTCTATCATCACTCTACCGTCCGGTGTCATTACCGATTCAGGATGAAACTGTACTCCGAACACAGGATATTTCGTATGTTCCACTGCCATGACCTCTCCGTCCTCTGACTCTGCTGTCACCCTGAGTTCTGCAGGCAGGGTATCCTTTAATGCTGCCAGGGAATGATATCTGGCTGCTGCAAAGGTCTCCGGCAGACCCTTAAAAAGCTGACTTTCTCCTGTTTTATACATCAGTTTTTTCTTTCCATGCATCAGCTCTTTTGCATAGGAAACTGTTCCTCCAAAGGCTTCGCAGATGGACTGATGTCCCAGGCACACACCCAGGATGGGGATTTTTCCTGCAAATTCTTTAATCACCGGAATACAGATACCTGCATCCTCCGGCCTTCCCGGACCAGGGGATAAAATGATGGCTTCCGGTTTCATCTCTGCGATTTCTTCCAGTGTACACTCATCGTTTCTCACTACTTTAATGTCCGGTTCCACTGCACCGATGAGCTGATATAAGTTATAGGAAAAGCTGTCATAATTATCGATCAGTAATATCATTCTAATCCCTCCTGTGCCTGTTCAATTGCCTGTACCACTGCTCTTGCCTTGTTGCAGCATTCCTGGAATTCCTTTTCCGGTACACTGTCTGCCACGATTCCGGCACCTGAACGGATACAGATTTCTCCGTTTTTCTTGTAAACCAGGCGGATGGCAATACAGGTATCCAGGTTTCCTGCAAAATCCAGATATCCGATGGCACCTCCGTAAATGCCTCGTTTGCTCTGTTCCAGTTCCTCGATGATCTGGCAGGCTCTGAATTTGGGTGCTCCGGAAAGGGTTCCTGCCGGAAGGATTGCGTCTACTGCATCCACAGCGTCTTTATCATCCCGGATGATTCCTGTTACTGTGGAGCCCAGATGCATTACATGGGAAAAACGTTCTACGCAGAGATACTTTTCTACTTTTACAGTTCCGATCTTGCTGATCTTTCCAATATCGTTTCTTCCCAGGTCTACCAGCATATTGTGTTCTGCCAGCTCTTTCTCATCTTTCAGAAGTCCCTCTTCAAGTTCTTTATCCTCTTCTCTTGTCTTCCCTCTTGGTCTGGTTCCTGCCAGAGGGAAGGTACTTAAGGTACCATTTTCCAGTTTTGCAAGGGTTTCCGGGGAAGCACCTGCCAGTTCAATGTCATCGCTGGAGAAATAAAACATATAAGGAGAGGGATTAGACGCCCGAAGAACCCGGTAAGTATCAAACAGGCTTCCTGTTGCTTTCGCACGCATGGGATTGGAAAGCACTACCTGGAAAATATCGCCTTCTCTGATGTAATGTTTTGCTTTCTCCACCATCTCTGCATATTTTTCTTTCGGAAATTTCGGCTGTATTTCTGACTGAAGTTTCAGCGGTTCAAATTCCATATGCTCCCCGTTTCGGATCAGCTGGGCCATTTCCTCCAACTTCTTTACTGCTTTCTCGTAGGAAGCTTCCAGATCATCTGTCATCACACCTGTGATGAGAAGTACTTTCTGTCTGAAATGGTCAAATACGATCACCTGATCAAAAAGCATTAAATCCATGTCCCTGAAATCCTGCTGTTCCCTGTCCTCCAGTTTAAGCTTTGGTTCACTGTATTTGATATAATCGTAGGAGAAATATCCTACCAGACCGCCTGTAAAAGGAGGCATCTTTTCCATTACCGGGGTTTTATATTTCCGAATGATTTCTCTGAGAGTATCACCGGGATGTGTGACCTGCTTTACGGTTTCCTCTGTTTTTCCCTCAGCATCGGTTGTCCGAATCTTCAATGTTCCGTCTGTACAGGTAATCTCCATGGATGGTTCATACCCCAGGAAAGAATACCTTCCCCACGCTTCTGTCTGGCTGGCACTTTCCAGCAGGTAACAATGGCGGCTGGCCTTTCGCAAAATGCGCATTACCTCTACCGGTGTATATCTGTCTGCATAAAGTTCTCTGCACAGAGGAATACGACGATATTCTTTTGTCTGTGCAAGCTGCCTGATGGTTTCTAATGTTGGATACATGGAAACACCTCCTGTGATTAATTCAGCTTCTGTCAGGAACACAAAAAAGCCCGCCCTTGACAGAATTATCGTTTCTGTCAAGGACGAGCGTATATACTTCACCCGCGGTGCCACCTTGATTTACGGTTTGAACCGTACTCTTTGCGAAATACCTTCATATTTCCGGCAACTGACGTATGCCTCACGTCACAGGATACTCAGCTCACTCTGTAATCTTCAACCTTTCACTGTGCCCTCAGCGGCCCATTTGGCAGACTGCATTTCCACCCGGCTCTCACCTTCCCGGATTCTCTGTGCGCGCATGACTGCTTTGACTTCCGCTTCATCGGTTTAATCTGTTAAATTTACACTTAATTTACCACCGGAAGCTATATTTGTCAACCCTGAATTTCATTCAATAACATATTTTTATCATTATCAGTTACTGTTCACTGGTAATATCCCGCGAGGTGTTTTTTGTGAACGAAGGTCACAGAAAACCCGAGACATACCGCGCGAATTTATGCGATTAGCATAAATTAAGTTTGCAAAGCA
Source organism: Blautia sp. DFI.6.71 (assembly GCF_020593585.1). Lineage (NCBI taxonomy): Bacteria > Bacillati > Bacillota > Clostridia > Lachnospirales > Lachnospiraceae > Blautia > Blautia sp. DFI.6.71. The sequence goes on along the minus strand of NZ_JAJDMJ010000041.1, from coordinate 2,055 downwards.
AACGATACTCCTTGGGCTTTGCACAAAGAGGTTCATATTTCCTGCATTGCGAAGCGTGTTGCTGTGAACAGAGTGAACAGTAACCATTATCAGGAAATTCATTACAGATATCTGCAGTCTGCTTTCACCACATATCTGCACCAGATAATCATTTACTATAATCTGAATAAAAGCGCAAAACCAGATATTCCCGGTTTCACGCTTTTTATTGTTTTACTTATTCACTTTCGAACACTCCCAGTGTGCCGCTATTTCTTCTGTGTCTCTTTTTTCTTCATGTCAAGAATCTCTTCTGCGATCTCAACTTCGGATTTCTCATCCGGTGGAAGCACGATATTCAGAATAATAGCAAACAGTGCTGCAGGTACAATTCCTGAACCACCAAAGATCAGTGTGATCGCCTGCGGCATATGTGCAAGGACTGCTGAGTTTGCCCCAAGTCCATAGCCAAGACCAAGTGCAACGGAGACAATTGTTACGTTTCTCGGAGTTACCGGCCATTTTGTGATAAGCTGGATACCGCTGACAACAATAGATGAGAACATCATAACTGCCGCACCGCCCAGTACACTCTGAGGCATGATGGAGATCAGTGCTGCAAGCTTAGGAAACAGACCACATGCGATAAGGAAAATACCGCCTGTTGCAATTGAGAAACGATTTACAACCTTATTCATTGCAACCAGACCTACGTTCTGGCTGAAAGAAGTATTCGGAAGTACGCCAAATACTGCTGCCAGTGAAGATCCAAGGCCATCACACATAACGCCGCCGGAAAGCTCTTTGTCTGTAGCTTCTCTTCCAAGACCGCCCTCTGTGATACCGGAAATATCACCGACAGTTTCTACAGCTGTTACAATAAACATGATGCAGATCGGAACGATTGCCCTTGCATCAAATACCCATTTGACAGGCATGATCTTCGGCACTGCAAACCAGGATGCGCTTGCTACTTTATCCCAGTTAAGAACCCAGGATTTGGTAGCTTCTACTGTTGCACCTGCATCATCCACATAGGTAAATGTGGTAGGAAGAACTGCTGCCATAATACTTACCAGCACATATCCAACGATAATACCGATCAGAATTGATGCAAAGCTTGTAAATCCTTTTGTTCCATGTTTTAATACGACAATTACAACCAGAACTACAAAGCCTACAAACAGATTCTCCAGAGAACCGTAGTCCTTAGCGGAACTTCCGCCTCCAAAAGAACTGATACCAACAGCAATCAGTGAAAGACCGATTGATAATACAACGGTTCCTGTTACAACTGACGGAAAAAATTTTCTCAATGGTTTCAGGAAGCTTCCCAGTACAGTTTCAAAAAGACCGCCGATAAAGGATGCCGCCATGATCGCACCATACGCAACCACTCCATTACCCATGACTCCTGCAACACTCTGGCATACGCCAATGAAACCGGAACTGGTTCCCATAACGATGGGGAGTTTACCACCCACAGGTCCTATGGTAAATACCTGAACCAATGTTACAATACCTGCAATCAGCATGGCATTCTGTAGAAGTGCTACCTGCAGTTCTCCGCCGGCTTCGATTCCACAGGCTGCTGTGATGATCAGAAGCGGTGTAAGGTTACCTACGAACATAGCCAGCACATGCTGCAAACCAAGAGGAATCGCCAGCTTCAGTGGCGGCCTTCCATCAAGGTCGTAGGGTGTTACTGTGTTTTTCTCTTGTTTCTCCATTCCTTTCCCTCTCTTTCGTGAATGTTGATGTGATTCGGCAAAAGGTTTTACAATAGCGATTTTTCCTATAATCAAAAACAAGGCAGTTATCCTTTTTTGAATAACCACCCTGTTATCATTTCATACTACTGTCATTACAATGAACTTTTGCTTTCACCTTTTTGCATTATAAAGGATTTTGGGGATTATGGCAATAGTAAAAAGAAATTTTGTATATTTTTGTATGAATATGCCGGCAACATAAAAAAGCCTGTAAACCTTTCACTCGATTTACAGACTCATCTTTCGTGTAGTAGCGAGAGGGGGATTCGAACCCTCGACACCACGGGTATGAACCGTGTGCTCT
>NZ_JAJDMJ010000040.1:0-36182 GCF_020593585.1 Blautia sp. DFI.6.71 | reverse complement strand
CTGACGATACAAAAATTTATTATTTTTTATTGTCCTCTTGACGGGGAGCATACCAAACTTGCAGGGCGTTATTTTTGCTATTTTGCATGGCTCGTAGCGTTCACAAATTCTTCACAAAAAATTAGCACTCACCTCTTGACAGTGCTAATAATAAGTGTTATATTACAACTAGAACAAAGGAAGGGGAACAAAAAGAGAACAAAGAAATAAGTTCTATGAGATTCCTGATAACCTAAGTTCCAAAGAAACAAGGTAAAGATGCATAACTGAGAGTCCATCACATGTAGATGGACGGTATAGAAAAGGAGAGATGACTTATGTTGATGCCTAGTATTTTTGGAGAAAATTTATTTGATGACTTTTTTGGAGATTTTCCATTTTATTATGATGACAGAGCAATGAAAGATACAGAGAAGAAACTTTACGGACGCAGAGCCAGCCATATAATGAAAACCGATATCAAGGAAACTGATAAAGGCTATGAACTGGTCGTAGATCTTCCGGGATTTACCAAAGATGAAGTAAAGGCTGACCTGGAGAATGGTTATCTGACTATCAGTGCAGAGAAAGGCCTGGATAAAGATGAGCAGGAGAAAGAAACCGGACGTTATATCCGTAAGGAACGTTACGCAGGTGCCTGCAGCCGTAGCTTCTATGTAGGTAAAGAAGTTGAGAAAGAAGACATTAAAGCAGAATTCAAACATGGTATCCTCACATTATTTGTACCAAAGAAAGAAGCAAAACCAGCAGTAGAACAGAAGAAAACAATTGCCATTGAAGGCTGATGAATAAAAATATTCTGACTGACCCGTTGAGGGTCAGCCAGAGATTAAAAACAGATATAAAAATAAAAGCTTGCGCTAAAAGATTGAAGATAAAAGGTTGAAAAAACCTGTAAAGATAGATTTGGAAAGTAAATCTGGTGAACAGATTTGACATATATAAAATATATTAGAAAAGGAGATATGACTTATGTTAATGCCTAGTATTTTTGGAGAAAATTTATTTGATGACTTTTTTGGAGATTTCCCATTCTATTATGATGACAGAGCAATGAAAGATGCAGAGAAGAAACTTTATGGACATAAAGCAAATCATGTAATGAAAACTGATATCAAGGAAATGAATAACGGATACGAACTGGTTGTAGATCTTCCAGGATTTAAGAAAGATGAAGTTCATGCAGCACTTGAAAATGGTTATCTGACCATCAGTGCAGAGAAAGGCCTGGATAAAGATGAGAAGGAAAAAGAGACAGGACGTTATATCCGCAGAGAACGTTATTCAGGTGCCTGCAATCGTAGCTTCTATGTAGGTAAAGAAGTACATCAGGACGACATCAAAGCAGAATTCAAACATGGTATCCTGACATTATTTGTTCCGAAGAAAGAAGCAAAGCCAGCAGTGGAACAGAAGCACAGCATCTCCATTGAAGGATAATAGATGTTAAGTTACAGCAACGGGAGGTCAAATCTTTTGGCTTCCCGTTGTTTGCATAATGAGGATTGCAGAAATATGAAGTCAGGAATGATTGCGTTAGAATGTGTTTATGAGGGAAGGTGATGATATTGAAAAGAGATTACTATGAAGTTCTTGGCGTGAACAAAAACGCAGATGCAGCAACGATTAAGAAAGCATACAGAAAACTGGCAAAGAAATATCATCCGGACAGTAATGAGGGAAATGCTTCGGCAGCAGAGCATTTTAAGGAAGTAAATGAAGCCTATGATGTTCTGAGTGATGAGAAGAAACGTAAACTGTATGATCAGTTTGGCCACGCTGCTTTTGAAGAAGGTGCCGGTAATTATGGAAACGCACAGGGAAGTCCTTTTGGCAGTGGCTTTGGCGGAGCACAGGGCAATCCTTTTGGCGGCGGTTTCCATGGCTCGTACAGTGATGGCAATGGTTATCATGAATATCATTTTGAGAATGGCGAAGATATGGATGATATCCTGAAGAACATCTTTGGTGGTGGATTTAAGAAGAGTAAATCATCCGGTGGTTTTGGAAGCAGCGGCTTCGGTGGCAGTGGATTTCACGGAAGTGGTTTTGGTGGATTCGGAAGCAATGGAACTGGCGGCTTTGGCGGTTCTTACAGCAGTAAAGGTGAGGATCTTCATGCAGAGGTTACTGTCAGCTTTGATGAAGCTGCTTTTGGCGGTAAGAAGGTTATCCGCCTGCAAAGCAGCAACGGTGGCGTCCAGAATTACGAAGTCAATATTCCGGCAGGTATTGAATCCGGTAAATCTATCAGACTTAAAGGAAAAGGATATCCGGGAGTCGGCGGAGGTGAAGCCGGTGACCTGCTTCTGAAAGTAAATGTTCAGGATAAACCGGGATATAAACGGGAAGGCAGAGATGTTTATACAACTGTAAATATCCCATTTACAACAGCAGTATTTGGCGGTGAGGCGAAGGTTCACACTATTTACGGTGATGTTCTCTGTAACATTAAACCGGGTACTCAGTCCGGAACGAAGATACGTCTGAGAGGCAAAGGTATCGTTGCAATGAATAATCCGTCTGTACACGGTGATGAATATGCAACTGTACAGATTGAAGTTCCGACAAATCTGACACCGGAAGCAAGACGGAAACTGAAAGAATTTGAGCAGGAATGTAATGGAAGCCGTAGAAGCCGTGGATTTGGCAGCGGGAGTGCGGCGTGAAGAGTAATCAGAAATATTTTTGAGAATATAGTGAAGCAATTTTACAGAGAAACGAAAAGGATATATGCACAGTAACATTACCGTGTATGTATCCTTTTAGCATAATAGGGAAAAATATTCTATGAGCTTTTTCTGATATAGAATATTGTTTATCTGGGTTCTTTTCCATCACGGAAGAGCATCATCATTTCCTTGGTCAGGCTGATATTATTGCCCTGATCCGGGACTTTATCACGTTCTACCCACTGTGCCATGGAGAGCTCTTCATGGTCAACGGTCAGGGTATCATCGCCGTCCACATCACAGAAGAATCCGAAAAGCAGGGTACCGCTGAAGGACCATGGCTGGCTTTTGTAATAGCGGAGATTCTTTACCTTAAGGCCAACTTCCTCCATTACTTCTCTGTGAACAGTTTCTTCAATGGTTTCTCCGATTTCTGCAAAGCCTGCGATAAGGGCGTAACGCTTAAATCTGCGGCCCTCATATTTGGAAAGAATGATTTTATCTCCGTTTGTGATTCCTACGATTACTGCAGGACACAGGACAGGGTACTCCTGATTGCCGCAGGAAGGGCATTCCATCATACGTTCTTTCTGGCTGTGAACCATTGGTTTTCCACAGCAGCCACAGTATCTGCGCTTGCTGTACCACTGGAAGAGCTGATGCCCTGTAATTCCTGCAAATGCAAGATGCTGTGGCTGAGCGGTCCGAAGAATCCGTACATCCTGAAATTCATAGTCCGGAAGCAGAGAGGTATCCAGCTCCGGGATCAGGTAGAAACGCTGATCATCTATGGAAAACAGATAAATAAAATTGTTGTAAAGATCAGCAATCTTTTCCTCCAACTCCCGGAAACGTGGGAAAGTAATATCTGCATCCCGTTCCTGGCGGGGAAGAAGTATACTGCCTTTTTCGTATGCAAGGATAAAGCTGTCTTTATCCGGGGCAGAAGGTTTGTATTCGTTGTGATAAGTATGTGGTGCGATGTCCTGAATCATATTGTAGATATCCTTTTCTTTATTTTGTTATAAAATAATTTCATAAGATTCTGATAAGATTATTTGTGAGTGTAGTTATAAATTCTTTATGGTTTATCAGAAAAATATAAGAAGATAATGAGTGGCAAAATAATACAGATTCATTATCTGTTCATAGTATATTCTTGGAGTTTTATAAAAGCAAGCAATAAATATTTATTCTGAAAAAAGACAATGTGTCAGATAATTTGATAATAATACAAAGAAAATTCATAGGTATACAAAAAGAATTAGATAGTTTATAATAGAATTTCAGAAGGATTAATGTTAATATGTGCGGAAATAGACTGGGAGGAAGAAGATTGAAGGTATTAATAGCAGATGATGAAATAAAAGTATGCCGTCTGATTCAGCATCTTGTGGATTGGGATGCCCTGGAAATGGATATTATTGGTTTCGCAAATGATGGGAAGACTGCTTATGAAAATATTTGTGAGAAGAAGCCGGATATTGTAATTACGGATATACGTATGCCGATATATGATGGGCTGGAACTGATACGTAGGGCAAAAGAAACAAATCCAGAGATTAATTTCATAGTAATCAGTGGTTATAGTCAGTTTGAATATGCACAGCAGGCAATTAAGTATGGGGTAAAAGATTATTTGCTAAAACCATTAAAAAAGAGAGAACTGGAAAATTCATTAATTGAAATTAAGGAGTCTCATGAATCATTGATTAAGAGTGCCAGAATAAGAAATGAATTGGAATCAATCATAGAAGCGTCAAGAGAGCATATACGGGAGAATTTTCTTATGAAAACGCTCCAAAACTCAGCAACTAATCCGCTAAAAGCAGATATGAGTCTGGAACAGTTGAATGAACAGTATGGTTGTAAATTTCATAAAGGATTTTTTACAGCAGTCAGAGTCAGGCCATTTTTCTCAAAAAATTCGGACAAGTCTGCCGGTGACAGTGAAGAATTTGTAATGAACAAAATTCATCAGATGGTAAAAGAAAAATTGGAGATATACTGCGAAACTTATATGTCTACAGTATATCAGGATGAAATCGTATGCATTTTAAATACAGTGGATAAAGAGATTGAACCAGTCAGAAAAAAGCTAAAACATTTGATAGTTAATGTATCTAATTTGAAAACTGTATTTCCTGATATCAGAATAAGGATCGGACAGGGAAATACACATAGTTCTTATATGGGAATCACGGATAGTTTCCGAGAGGCAGAACTGGCGATCATGAATCGAATGGGCGAAAATGAAGATACATATATCTGCTACAGTGAAGACAGTAAAAGTGGAAAAACTAAAGAAGAAATTTTTGACAGTGGTCTGCGAAATGAAATTCTGACCTATCAGGAAAGAATGGATATTGAAGGAACCCTCCGCCTTGTTGACAAGGTTGGAGAGAAATTGAAGCCATTTAAGTATGACGGAAAACTGGTTTATGAAGTTTTTGGTGAATTAGTTGAAACATTGCGGTTTGGTATGAAATATTCTCGTGAAGGCAGAAATCTTTTTCTGATTGAAGATTATAAAAAACAGTACAGAAGGATATGGGATTATGATGAACTCTTTCAGTGGATTAAATCGGATCTGTCCCGGGTGCATCAGGTTTATATGAAGAATATTCAGGATGAAGAGAGTAAACCGATACGTGATGCAAAGAAATATATCCATGATAATTTCAACAAACATATCAGTCTGGAGAATGTCAGTGAGTATATTGGATTTAATGCTGCCTATTTTTCTACACTGTTTAAGAAAGAAACAGGAAAAAATTTCCTTGAGTATGTGACAGAGCTTCGTATCCAAAATGCAAAGAACTATCTCATACAGACTAATTATGACATTGCGGAAGTAGCATCTGCAGTAGGATATAATGATCTGAAATATTTTTCTAAATTGTTTAAGAAGACAACAGGATTGAATCCTTCAGAATTTAGAAAGTTATATAGTTAATCAAAATGTGCAGGTGCAAAAACTATGAAAAAAAGAAATATATTTAGCAGACAGGCAGTTAATTTTTTGTGGGTTCTTCTGGGATTAGGGGCAGGTCTTCAGTTTATAGAAGTTATATGGGCTGCATCGAAAGGATATCTGGGATTCTTCTCTATGATGGTGGTTATTGTGACAGAGATGGTTATTACAGGAAGCATTTATGTGATTATTTATAAGTTTCTGATAAAACCATGTAATGAGACCAGAAAATTATTCAAACATTTTATACAGAGTGGAAGTTTTCAGGAACTGATTGATCAGGATTATCAGATTTTTCCAGAGCAGAATGAAGTAATGCAGAAGCTGGATTCCATATTGGATAAAAAGAACATTATTGAGTTATCGACAAAACATGCAGAACTTCTTGCACTGCAGAATCAGATCAATCCTCATTTTCTGTATAATACGCTGGAAGCAATACGAGGAGATGCGCTATGTGAAGGAATTGATAGTATTGCTGATACGACGGAAGCATTGTCTACATTTTTCAGATATACCATCACGGATACAGGAAATCTGGTTTCAGTAGAAGATGAACTGGAGAATGTAGAGAATTATTTTAAAATACAGCAGTATCGTTTTGGAGATAAACTGGATATGAGAGTTAATTTTCCGGATGACTATGCAAGGATCCTGGAATGTAAACTCCCTAAACTTACTTTGCAACCTGTAGTTGAAAATGCAATTTTCCATGGTCTGGAAGCGAAAGCAGAAGGTGGAGTTATCACCATTTCACTGGAGATGACAGAGAAGAAACTTCTGATCAATATTCATGATGACGGAATTGGAATTGACGAAGAAGAGCTTATAAAGATCAACCAGAGACTGGAGATAACTTCAGGGCCGCTGACAGAAGAGAAGCGTAAACGTGGAGGTATTGCTCTGCCGAATGTATCCAGGCGTATTAAGCTGTTATTTGGGGATGAATATGGAATACATATTTATAGTATTCCTAATCTTGGAACAGAAGTCAGGATATCGGTACCGATCATTACAAACAGGGAGCAGAGAAATCAGTGAAAAGAGAATTACTGAATATAGAAGGCGGAAAGATAAAAAAAGGGAATAATGTTATATTTGATGATCTGTCTCTGGAACTGTTTCAGGGAGAAATAACAGGAATCGTATTCGATGATATTCTGGAACAGAAGCTCTTTATTGATATGCTGCTTGGAGATGTTTTACTTTATTCAGGAAAGATTTTTGTAAATGAGGAAAGGAAAGCTTATGAAGAAGCTGCCAGATTGTTAAAACAGCAGGTGGCGGTGATTGGTTCTAAAAGTAAATTACTGCCTTCTATTACGATAGAAGATAATATATTTCTTTTTTCAGACAGAAAACTGTTTCTGGATCAGAAAGAGTATAGAGAACGTTTCCAGAAGTTAAGGACGGAACTGAATATTTCGGATGATATGCCTCATAAAGTCAGAAATTTATCTGCCAAGGAAAAGGTTATTATAGAATTACTTAAAGCCTATGAGGAAAGAAAGAAAATTGTGATTCTGGATGAGATTACCAGCCTTTTATCAGAAAAGGATCTGGGAGAAGTGTTTTCTCTTATTGACAAAATGAAATCCCAGATGTCATTTCTGGTTACAGTAGGATTTGAAGATTTTATTATGGAATGGATGGAATCTATTGCAGTTGTTCAAAATGGAAGAACTACATTTGTATCTGGGATTTCTCAGTTAAACTGTAAGTTGAGTAAAGTTCTGAAAGCTCTGATATATGAAAATAAGGTAGAAACATTTGGAGCCTATGGGCAGAAAGTAATAAATGGGCAGAACAATGTATTAGAAGTAAGAGATGTAAGTACCTGTTATCTGAAGAATCTTAATTTTACATTGTGTTCCGGAGAGCTGCTTAAGATTTATTATTCAGATGAAAAAAGCAAGAGCAGTTTCTGGGAAATGTTTTCGGGAGAAGAGAGCATTGAAGAAGGACAGATTTATATTTCTGAGAAATTGTATAAGGTATCAAATATGAGCCAGGCAGTACGTGAGGGCGTAGGGTTTATAACAGAAGCACCGTATAGGAGCATGATCCTGGATAATATGAGTGCAACGGAAAATGTGAGTGTGCCGCTGCATGAAAAGGTAAGAGGATTCTGGTTTGCGAAAAAGTATACCAGAAGTGTAAGTGATTTCCTTCAGAACGATGAGCTGAATAAGAAGAAACTGAAAAATATTGGAAATGCAGAACTACAGAAGCTGGTCTATGAAAAATGGCTGGTGTATCAGCCAAAGATTGTGATCATTGAGAATCCATTTACAGATATGGATATTAATATGAGGGAAATTACAAGAAAGATGATCGGAGCATTGCAGAAAAGAGGAATCGGAGTAATTCTTCTTACTGCTAACTTTGCAATTATGAATAAAATCAAGGGAGAATCCATGTTTCTTAAGCACGGTGTGCTGACAAGAGAAGAAGAATGGTAAAGCAAAAAAAGACGAATGTGCAATAATGATAAAAAATTTGGATAATTCGTCTTTTTTTTATACAAAAATAAGAAACAAAAGAATGTCCCCCTTAATCTAAATATCAAAAGTTGAAAAAATAGGACATCAAAGTTAATATGAGTATACAAAATAACAAACGCGTAAAATAAACTAATGGGAGGGTTTACAAATGAAGAAAAAGTTATTAAGTGTCTTAATGGCAGCAGTAATGGTAGCCGGTGTTGGCGGCGTAGGTGCAGCACAGGTAAAGGCTGATGATGAGAAGATTCTTGGCGCGGGTATTTATTCAGCTTCTGATAACTTCAACTCTTATATTGGAAAAGCGATTACAAATGCATGCGATGGAATCTTTAAAACAAACATCGAAGATGGACAGAATGACCAGTCCACACAGAACAATCAGGTTGATACAATGCTGGCTAAAGGCGCTTCTGTAGTTGCAGTTTCTGTATGTGATGTAACAGCAGCTCCGACACTGATCCAGAAATGTAAAGACGCAGGAAATGTTCCGATCATTTTCTTCAACAAAGAGATAACAGATTACGATGTAATTAATTCTTATGAAAATGCTTATCAGGTAACATCTACAGGTGGAGATTATGGTGCATCTATTCAGGCACAGATGGTAATCGACTACTGGAAAGAACATCCGGAAATGGATAAAAACGGTGATGGAAAATTACAGCTTGTATATCTGATGGGTGACCCGGGACATACAGCATCCCAGCCGAGATGTGATTATCTCAAGAGCACGATCGAAGATGCAGGAATTGAGATTGACCTTCTTGCAGAAGATACAGGAATGTGGGTAACAGCAACTGCAAAAGAAAAAATGGATGCATGGGTATCTAAATACGGTGACGAAATTGAATGCTGCGTAGCAGGAAACGATGCAATGGCACTTGGTGCTTTATCAGCAGTAGAAGCAGCCGGATTTAATACAGATGGAGAAGAAAGCAGCAAATACATTCCGATTTATGGAATTGATGCTCTTCCTGAAATTCTTTCCAAGATTGAAAGCGGTGAGATCACAGGTTCCGTATTACAGGATGCTAAGACTCAGGGACAGACAATTGTAAAAATGGCAGAGAACCTTACAAGTGGTAAAGACGCTGTGGATGGAATCGAAGGTGTAGAAACGGAAGAAGAAGCAAAAGCTGTACGAGTTCCATATCAGGCAATCACCAAAGATAATCTTGATTTAGCAAAGTCAACTTATGAATAGAAAATAACTGATTTTACAGGCAGGCATTCGTTTTAAACGGATGCCTGTAATAAAAAAGAGGGAAAGGATTTTAAAATGGGAACAGAATATATATTGGAATTAAAGCATATTTCAAAATCGTTTCCTGGTGTAAAAGCACTTGACGATGTAACGTTATGTGTACGTCCTGGAACAGTGCATTCTCTTATGGGAGAAAATGGTGCAGGTAAATCCACATTAATGAAATGTCTGTTCGGTATTTATTCATTTGATGAGGGCGAAATCATTCTGGATGGCAAAAACATTAAATTTTCCAGCCCATCAGAAGCATTACAGAATCATGTATCCATGGTGCATCAGGAACTGAACCAGGTATTAAATCAGACAGTTATGGAAAATATGTGGCTTGGAAGATTTCCAATGAAGCATGGTCTGGTAGATGACCAGAAAATGTATGAAGACACAAAAGCGATTTTCGATGATTTGGATATTCAGGTAAATCCGAAGGTTAAGATAGGAACCCTGAAAGTTTCACAAAAACAGATGATAGAGATTGCAAAAGCAGTTTCGTATAACTCAAAAGTAATTGTAATGGATGAACCGACTTCATCGCTTACAGAGAAAGAAGTAGAGCATCTTTTTAAGATTATAGAAAAGCTTAAGAAAAAGAATACCAGTATTATTTATATATCACATAAAATGGAAGAAATTTTGCGTATTTCTGATGATGTAACAGTCATGAGAGATGGCAGGTGGATTGATACAAAACCTGCCAGTGAGTTGACCATTGATAAGATCATCAAAATGATGGTTGGACGAGAACTAAAAGACCGCTATCCGGAAAAGAAAGCCAAGATAGGTGATGTATTAATGGAAGTAAAAGACCTCGGTACATTAAATCCAGGATTTGAGGGCGTTAATTTTCAATTACATAAGGGAGAAATCCTTGGAATCGCCGGATTAGTAGGATCTAAGAGAACGGAAATCCTTGAAACATTATTTGGCATAAGAATGAAAGGCAAAGGTCAGATACTGGTAAAAGGAAAAGAAGTTCAGAACAGAAGTCCAAAAGAGGCAATGGCGAATGGATTTGCAATGCTGACAGAGGAACGAAGATCGGATGGTATTTTTGGAGGTTTGAGTGTTGGATTTAATATGACAATTTCCAATTTACCGAAATATCAGAAGACGGGACTTTTAAACGGAGAAAAAATGAAAGCAGATATTACCAAAATGATAAATGCCATGAAAGTAAAAACTCCGTCAATGAAGTCCAAGATCGCGAACCTTTCAGGAGGAAATCAGCAGAAAGTAATTCTGGGCAGATGGCTGCTGACAGATCCTGATATCCTGCTCTTGGATGAGCCTACCAGGGGTATTGACGTAGGTGCTAAATTTGAAATCTATCAGCTGATCAACCAGCTGGCTGAGCAAGGAAAAGGAATTATCGTAGTAAGCTCAGAAATGCCGGAACTGTTCGGAATTTCCGACAGGATTCTGGTTATGAGCAATGGACATCAATCAGCTATATTTGATTCAAAAGAAGTAGGACAGGTAGATGTTATGCAGGCAGCGGCCCGATTTATCTGATCTTTCAATACGAACTCAGGAGGGGATTCTGGTGAAAAATTCAAAGAACATTTCAATTAAAGAACTTATTGCTGAAAAAGCAATTTATCTGGTTTTTATTATCCTGTTAGTTGCAATTGTGGTAGTAGAACCAAGATTCTTATCATTCAATAACTTTAAAAATATTTTTGCGCAGTCATCAACTAAGATTATTATTGCATTAGCAGCCGGAATGGTACTGGTAGTGCAGGGCGTTGACCTTTCCACAGGACGTATGATCGGTCTGGCAGCAGTTATCTTCGCATCTTTAGTTCAGAATCCGGACTATGCATACAGAATGTATCCGAATTTAAAAGAGCTTCCGCTGATCGTTCCATTATTACTGGTACTGGCAATCTGTCTTGTACTTGGTGGAATATCCGGTGTGCTTGTTGCAGTATTTAAAGTACCGCCGTTTATCGCAACGCTTGGTATGCAGTTGATCTTATATGGTGCATCTTCTATTTATTTTGACCGTCCGCCATATGGTGCACAGCCAATTGGTGGTATTGATTCAAAAGTAACTCAGATTGCAATTGGTTCCATTGGAATCGGAGACTTCCAGATTCCGTATCTGATCATCATTGCCGCAGCAGTATGTGTAGTTATGTGGATCGTATGGAATAAAACAAAATTTGGTAAATATATGTTTGCAGTAGGTGGTAACCCGGAAGCTGCAAAAGTATCAGGTGTAAATGTTATAAAGACACAGATTATGGTTTACGCAATTGCAGGTATGATGTATGCATTTGCAGCAGCCCTGGAAGTAGGACGTATCGGAAGTGCTTCCAATACAACCGGTAACGGATATGAAATGGATGCAGTTGCTGCCTGCGTAATCGGCGGTGTATCTCTTTCAGGTGGTGTTGGTAGTGTAGGCGGTATCGTAATTGGTGTTCTGATGTTCACAGTTATCAATTATGGCCTTGCATTCATCGGTGTAAACATGTACTGGCAGTATATCGTAAAAGGTCTGATCATTCTTCTTGCTGTTATTATTGACATGAGAAAATATGCAAAGAGAAAATAAAAATAAACATCAGACAAGTGCAATTATGAAAGGAGAAGTAAAGGATGAGGGATGTAGTAAAAAGAACAAAACTGACAGAAAATTGTTCAAAAAAAACAATAAAGAAATATGTAGATGAAGTGATCCAGGAACTCACACTGGATGAGAAGATCGGTGTAATGTCAGGCCAGGTTACAGAGAAGAAATTACTGGATGATCTGTTCCTGATCGAACACTATAATGTAAATCCATATCCGACAAAGGCAGTAGAACGTCTGGGAATTCCGAATATCCGTTTCGTAGACGGACCAAGAGGTGTTGTTGCCGGATCTGCCACCTGCTTTCCTGTTTCTATGGCAAGAGGTGCCAGCTTTGACCGTGATTTGGAAGAGAAGATTGGAGAAGTGATCGGTGCAGAGGTTCGTGCAGTGGGCGGAAACTATTACGGCGGTGTGTGCATCAATCTTCCAAGAAATCCACGCTGGGGCCGTGCGCAGGAGTGCTACGGAGAAGATACCTATCATCTGGGAGAAATGGGGGCAGCTCTGACGAGAGGTGTTCAGAGCCAGAATGTTATGGCGTGCATTAAACATTTCGCAATGAACAGTATTGAAAATGCGAGATTTAAAGCTGATGTGCATGCAGATAAGAGAACACTTTTTGAAGTATATCTTCCTCACTTCAAGAGATGTATTGAAGAAGGCGCGGCTTCTGTAATGGGAGCATACAATAAAGTTTATGGAGAACAGGCATCTGAGAGTAAATATCTGTTAAAAGATATCCTCAGAGATAAATGGGGATTCGAGGGATTTACTTTATCTGATTTCCTCTGGGCTGTAAAAGATGGTCCAAAGGCAGTAAAGAGTGGAATGAATGTTGAAATGCCATGTATCTGCCATTATGCAGAACAGATCCCTAAAGCAATTGAAGACGGAACTCTTGCTATGGAAGATGTAGATGAAGCAGTTGGTTACATTCTTCGTACTGTACTCTATTATGAGACAAGAAAAGATCCGCAGGAATATGCAGAAGATATTCTTGCATGCCCGGAACATATAGCAGTAGCAAAGAGAGCAGCAGAAGAATCGATGGTACTTCTGAAGAATGAAAATCATGTACTTCCGCTTGATAAAGAGAAAACAGAGAAGATCGTAGTTCTTGGAGTACTGGGAGATACAGAAAATATCGGCGACCATGGTTCCAGTAAGGTTCATCCATATTATACAGTTACGCCATTTAAAGGCCTGATGAAAAAAATGCCGAAAGCACAGATCCTTTATAATGACGGAAGTGATCTGGAACGTGCAAAAGAACTTGCAGCAGATGCTGATGCAGTAGTGATCGTTGCTGGTTATATCCATAGCGATGAAGGAGAATATCTGGCTGATAGAAGTGATATTGCCGGAATGGGCGGAGACAGAGCAAGCATGAGACTTCATCAGAGAGATATCGATCTGATTCATGGTGTAAAGGGTGTGAATCCGAATACTGTCGTTTCCATTATCGGAAGCAGTGCGATCCTGATCGATGAGTGGGAAAAAGATGTTCCTGCAATTATCTTCTCCTTCTACAGTGGAATGGAAGGCGGGAATGTACTGGCAGATATTCTGTTCGGTGATGTTTGCCCAAGCGGTAAACTTCCATATACAGTAGCACTTTCCGAAGACAGCTATCCTGATTTTGATCCTGACTGCACATATGCAGAGTATGAATACTATCATGGCTACTGCAAGATGGATAAAGAAAACATTCCTGTTCTGTATCCGTTTGGCTATGGTTTATCCTATACAACATTTGACATCAGCGAGCCGACAGTTGAAGTATTTGATAAAACAGCAAAGATTTCTGTTAATGTAAAGAATACAGGAGATGTAAAAGGCGCAGAAGTTGTACAGCTTTATATCGGATGTGAGGGAAGTGCTGTAGATCGTCCGGTTAAAATCTTGAAAGATTTCGCGAGAGTAGAATTAATGCCGGGAGAAGAAAAGAAAGTTTCTCTTCAGGTAAGTTCGAAGGATATGGCTTATTATTCAGAAGAAAAAGATGATTTTGTAGAAGAGGATATTACATATATTGCATATACAGGTGATTGCAGCTGTAAAGAAGCATTAAAATCCGTGAAATTTGAATTTGGAAAATAACAGGGAGAAAATACTATGAGAATTGGTGCGGATTATTATCCAGAACATTGGGAAAAAGAGCGTTGGAAAACAGATGCAGAGATGATGGTCAAAGCAAATATCAAAGTAATCAGAATTGGTGAATTTGCATGGAGCCTTTATGAGCCTGAAGAAGGAAAATACGAATTTGACTGGATGGATGAGGCACTGGATTTTTTCGGAAAGTACGGAATCAAGGTAGTAATGTGTACACCTTCAGCTACCCCTCCCAAATGGATGATAGATAAGTATCCAGATATTCTTCAGAATGATATTCATGGAAATCCGAAGCTCTTCGGAACAAGAAAGCATTACTGCTTTAACAGTGAGACATACAGAGAAAAAACAAAAAAATTAAATACCCTTATTGCAAAGAGATATGCAAAACATCCTGCAATTGAAGCATGGCAGGTAGATAATGAACTGGGATGGTCAAATACAACCAGATGTTATTGTAAGTCTTGCGAGAACCGTTTCCGTAGCTGGCTGAAAGAGAAATATGGTACGATTGATAATCTGAATAAAACGTATGGAACTACTTTCTGGAGTCAGACATACAGAAGTTTTGAGGAGCTGAATATTCCGAAGGCGGGTGCATGCTATGATACTTGTCACGATACACAAGGGCAGAACCCAGCATTGTTGCTAGACTACTATCGTTTCTGCAGTGATTCTGTAGTTGAATTTACAAAAGAATCTGTAGATACAATTAAGGAGTATTCTGATCTTCCGATAACTAGCAATCTTTTAGACGCTGCTATTAACTCGGGAACAGGAATTGATTATTTTAAATTATCTAAAGAATTTGATTTTGTAACATGGGATAATTATATTGAATTTCAGTGGGGGAAAGCAAAACCGGAAACAGTATCAAGAGACCATGCATTGCTTAGAAGCTATAAGAAGAAACCGTTCTGGGTTATGGAACAGCAGTCCGGTCCTTGCGGATGGAGTAAGTTGGGACCAACACCAACGCCTGGAAAACTCCGTCTTTGGACATATCAGTCAGTGGCAAATGGAGCCGATACAGTTGTTTATTTCCGCTGGAGAGCATGCCCGTTTGGAACAGAAGAACTCTGGCATGGCATTTTGAATCATGATGGAAAACCGAACAGAAGATATGCTGAAGTTTCTCGGGTAGGAGCTGAAATGGAAGAACTAAGTAAGAACTACCGAGCGCTGATGCCGAGAGCACGTGTTGCAATTATCAAATCTTTTGATAGTGAATGGAGTCAATCTATTCATCGTCAGGTAGAAGGATTGTATTATGATTCTTTATTGCTTGATTATTATCGTCCATTTTGGAACATGGGAATTCCAGTAGATTTCGTGACAGCAGAAGAAGACTTAAATAGATATGATCTTGTTCTTGCACCAATGTTGATGATGGTATCGGATGAAGGAAAGAAAAATATTGAAACTTATGCTCAAGCAGGCGGAAAAGTTCTATTCTCATTTAGAAGTGGAATCAAAGATATGTATAATAACATGCTTACAGAAACTGTACCAGGCGTATTTGCAGACCTAGCCGGTGTAGAGATAGAAGATTATGATCCGCTTCTGGAGAAAACAACTGCTACGACAGGTGTGTTTGGAAATGGAATGGCTCACATGTGGTGTGATATAGTGAAACCAGTTACTGCAAAAGTAATTGGAAAATATACTTCTGATTTTTATGCAGGTGAGGCCTGCATGACTGTAAACCAGATAGGAAAAGGTGAGGTATATTATTTGGGCTGCGATCTGGATGAAAAAGCCATGAAAATGTTGGCTGTTTATCTGGGAAGAAAAGCAGGGATTGATATGGATTTATATAAAGTTGATGGTGTAGAAGTTGTAGATGCTACAGATGGAACAAATGATGCATTGTTTATTTTGAACTATAATGACCATTCAGTTATAGTTTCAATGGAGCAGTCATATGAGAATATGATCACACATGAAACAGTGGAGAATGTTGTTGAATTAAAACCATATGATGTTGCAATTTTAAAAGAAGCAAATTAAAAAAATAATGAAGGGGAGCTGCTGTGAAGCAGGCAGTTCTAGAGCAGGGTGAGCAATTCATTTAGAATTACTCGCCCTGTTTATGTTATAGAAAAAAAGAAAAATAAAATCAGAAAAAACAGTTGATTTTTAAAAGCGATGGTAATATAATCATTATAACAAATTGATTGGTATAACCAATATAAGAAGAGGTAATACTATAAGGAGGGGCTTTACAGTTATGGGATATGTAAAATGGAGTTATGACACATTAAATACTTTTTGCCACGACGTATTTCGTAAATTTGGTTTTAATGAAGAAGAGACGAATATCATCAAGGATGTTTTGCTTACCGCAGATCTGTACGGGATTGAAAGCCATGGAATGCAGAGAATGGTAAGATATGATAAAGGAATTGAGAAGGGAACCATCCATCCGGATGCGAAACCTGAGGTCGTATTTGAGACACCTGTATCAGCAGTGATCGACGGACATGATGGTATGGGACAGCTGATCAGTCATTTTGCAATGGAGAAAGCAATTGAGAAAGCGAAAAAAACAGGGGTTGGTTTTGTTTCAGTAAGAAATTCCAATCATTTTGGTATTGCAGGATATTATGCGGAAATGGCTTCTAAACAGGGGCTGCTTGGAATGGCATGCACGAACTCAGAAGCGATCATGGTACCTACCTTTGGACGTAAGGCAATGTTGGGTTCCAACCCGATTGCAGTAGCAATGCCTGCAGAACCCTATCCTTTCCTTTTTGACTGTTCCACAACAGTTGTAACCAGGGGAAAACTGGAAATGTATAATAAGATGGGAAAACCACTTCCACAGGGCTGGGCTCTGGGAGCAAATGGTCAGGAAAGCACAGATGCCCCGGATGTACTTGCCAATATTGTTGCCAAGAAGGGCGGCGGAATCATGCCCCTTGGTGGTAATAAAGAGGTAAACGGAAGTCATAAGGGTTACGGTTATGGAATGCTCTGCGAGATTTTCAGCTCCATCTTTTCCATGGGTGTTACTTCTGATAAATGCTGTACATTTAAAGACAAGACAGGTATCTGTCATGGATTTGCTGCCATTGATCCCGCAATCTTCGGAAATGCAGATGATATCAGGGCACATTTTTCCGAATATCTGGAAACTCTTCGTCAGAGTCCAAAGGCAGAAGGCGCAGAGCAGATTTATACTCATGGTGAGAAGGAAGTATTTGCAGAAAAAGAGCGCAGAGAGAATGGCATTCCTGTAAATGACAACACAATGGTTGAGCTTGCCAACCTCTGCAATTATCTGAAGGTTGATTTTGGCTCTTACTTCAAGGGCTATGAACTGCCGAAGGACAGTAAGTTCTTTAGTGGTAATTATTAAATAAGCGCCCATCATGCTGATAACCATAACTATAGAATATATCATATAAAATTACTTTTTTTGAGACGCCCGTTTATCAGCATGTGGAAATAAAAAGAAACTGCATAATCAGATACGACCGGTAGAATTTACAGATCGTATCTGATATGCAGTTTTTTGTTTTCTTTAATTTTCTTCAGTATTCTTCGGACAGTTATGAGCATTCATGTCATCGTTGTCTGTCATAAGATATTTGCGGATCGCAAACAGAACTGCGATACTGAGTACGCCAAGAAGAGTTTCTGCTGGCCCGAGGTGTTCGACTACCATCTGACGTGCTGTGGCAAACATCAGAACCTCAACAACTGTCTGTGCGGAATGCTGGCAGAGCATTTTTACAAATTCCACGCCTACTACCAGAGACAAAGCCTGGGAAAGGAAAGTGCTGAAAAATTCTGTATCCATGGACATAACAGAAGTATCTGCAACCTCCATGATCAGCCGGAAGCCTGCCAGTGCGATCACCAGCAGAATTACGATAGAAAGAGCAATTTCCGCGTAACGTGAAATATTGTAAATGATTGTGTTAAAGTGTTTACGAATGTTATGGTTAACCTGTCGTTTGGGGCTCATAACTGTGAGTCCTTTCTGTTTTGTTGTATATGGTGAATGTAAAGAAGTGTAACTGTTTATAGTGTTACGAAAAAGATTAATATAAATAATCTTTATTTACATAACCATATTTGCAGAGTTTCTGGGAGTAAACATACCAGTACTGTGCATCAGTTGTATCCACAAGCTGAACTGTATCGCCGGAATACAACTGTCCGATCTCGTTGGAAGAGTCGTAAGCCTTCGCAGAGCGCAGAGCCAGATAACCGGTAGCAACACTGACTGTTCTGGTGGCATATGTGGTTGTTCCGTCAATCAGATAATCTTTATTTACATATCCGTTTTTTCCTAACTTCTGAGAGTAAACGTACCAGTACTGGGAATCGCTGGTGTCGATAAGCTGAACTGTATCGCCGGAATACAGCTGTCCGATCTCATTGGAGGAATCATAAGCTTTTGCGGAACGCAGAGCCAGATAACCCTTGGCAACACTGACAGTATAAGAACCGGACGAACTTGTCGGCTGTGATGAGAGGAAATACAGGTAATCGTTATTTACGTATCCGGATCTGTTCAGTTTTGGAGAATAGACGTACCAGTAATCACTGGTGGTATATTCTGTAACTTCAACAGTATCACCGGAATACAGCTCGCCGATCTCGTTGGAGGAATCATAAGCCATGGCAGAGCGCAGAGCCAGATACCCTTTACTTACACCTACCTGATAAGTGTCAGATGCCATAACGGTCTGTGAGCTGCAGGGTACAGATACAGCAGCAATCGTAGCTGCAAGAATCATGGAAACTGCAATATTTTTTCTTTTTTTCATAGTGAATCCCTCCTTTGGGTTATTATGTACTCTGAGAGTACATTATTTAATTATAGTAATCGTAAATCGTTCTGCTTAAGGTAGCGATCGTATTCTGTGCGGAACCGGCGCTTGAGAGATTCTGGGACATAAATACGATTACTACGTCATTTTTGGAATCATAGATGATTCCGGCATCATTTTCCACGTTGTCAAGTTCTCCGGTTTTATTTGCGGTTTTGACTCCTTCCGGAAGCTGTGCGGGAATTTTGTTACAGCGTGTCTGTGCCTTGAGCAGATTAAACATATCAGTGGCATGGGTGTAGCCGGATGTATCCTGTTTATAAATCTCCTGCAGGAGATGACCACAGTCCCCTACAGATGTGTAGTTATCATCATTCTCATTGCTGGCAAGGAGCATACGTCCCATGTGAGTCTGGTCATAGCCATGTGCCTGGCAGAAACTGTTGACAGCCTGCATACCTGCTGCGGAATCACCGCCGCCAAGATAAGTTGTCAGGGTATTGGCTGCATCATTATCGCTGACTGTGATCATGGAGTACAGATTGGAGTCTACAGAATCCCTGCCGTATTGTCCGGTTATCTGATCATAATTCTCGTAGACAGCTCCCATGATATAGAGCTTGATCAGGCTTGCAGCCTGCATTTTCTGATCATTAAGATTGCCCTCGGTTCCGTTTACAAGATCGGATATGAAAACAGCCCAGGTTCCGTTTTCAGTGGGAAGCTGACTCTGAACCTGTTTTAAAATTGTCTCCAGTTTCTCATCTGTGACCGGTTCTGAAGATGTGCCTGCCCCGGAACCGTTAAAGACGCTTTCAGAACTCTCTGAAGATGAAGAAGGGGAAAGCATTCCCTGACTTTCTACGGATGTTCCCGCGGCCTCTGTATTTTCAGCAGCATGACTGCTGTATGCAGGAGTAACAAGAAGGCTGAGCGATAGCAGAGGTATTAATAATTTTTTTGAAAACATTGCGTTCACCACCTGTTAAATATTTACTGTAAAACATTCGGAATCTGTTGATCTGTTATATAAATCGTATTTCTTTATATTTAGATAAATCAGGTTTAAAAGTCTTATTGTGCAGGCACAAATGATTTTTAAAATCTGATATCTGTATATACAAAATTATACAGTGTTTAGAGTTGTGTTACAAGTGTATTTACAGTTGATCTTAAAATTTATTTTGGAATTGTTATAAGTAAGTTCCTGTGGAAGTTGCAGAAAATTCGTGATATATCGTGTGAATTTATGGGATAGTATAAATCTGGCGTAATACATCTGTCTTGTGCATGGTGTATATTGAGATGCGTTCATACAATTTGTAGGAATACGGGCGTGAAAAATCCGCATATCTGATTATATATTTTGGATTGTATAAATGCTACAATAAAATCATCAGAAACGAGACAAAGAACGGCAAATTAAACAAATAAATGTGGGAATGTGGGGGCATTTTCATATTGCATGAGGAGGTAGATTATATGTTAACACCGAAACAGAATATGCTGGAAGTTATAAAAGGCGGAAATCCTGACAGATTTGTTAATCAGTATGAAGCAGTACAGCTTCTTTTTCATCCGTTTATGTTTGCAAACCCGCTGCTTCAGCCGGGTCAGGAAAATGTAGTGAATGCATGGGGGGTAACCAATACTTTCCCGAAAGGAGTTCCGGGTTCTTTTCCTGTACATACTCCTGACAAGATCGTGGTAAAGGATATTGAAGACTGGAAAGACTATGTACATGCACCGTCTTTGAAATTTACCCAGGATCAGTGGGATATGGTGAAGGCTCAGTATGATGCAGTTGACGGAGAACAGGCATTTAAAGCAGCTTTCGTTGCACCGGGATTATTTGAGCAGACTCATCATCTGTGTGAGATCAGTAATGCGTTGGTTTATTATATTACTAATCCGGATGAAATGCATGATCTGATCAAATATCTGACAGAGTGGGAACTGGAACTTGCTGAAGGTATCTGTTCCAACCTTCATCCTGATGCATTATTCCATCATGATGACTGGGGTGGACTGGACAGTACATTTATGAGTCCTGCAATGTTTGATGAATTTTTACTTGAGCCATATAAAGAAATTTACGGATATTATCACAGTCATGGCGTTGAGCTGGTTATCCATCATTCTGACAGTTACGCAGCAACACTGGTTCCTTCTATGATTGAGATGGGAATCGATGTATGGCAGGGATGTATGGAAACCAATAATCTTCCGGAACTGATCAGGAAATATGGCGGAAAGATCAGCTTCATGGGCGGTATCGAAAATCGTGCAGTTGATTTTGAGGGCTGGACAGATGAGAATTGTGATGCAGTGGTACGTCGTGTCTGCGAAGAATGTGGAAACAAATACTTTATTCCATGTATCGCTCAGGGTGGCCCTGGTTCTGTTTATCCGGGTGTTTATAAATCTCTCTGTGATTCCATTGACAAGCTGAATGAAGAGAAATTTGGCATTAAGGCATCTGAATCTACAAGGCTTCCATGGCAGATTATGTTCTGATCTCAGGTATTTGTCAGTGGCAAAACGGAATACAAATATCTGTCCGACATTTAGATGAAATTTCAGGTGTTGCAGAGGATGATGCTATGGAGGTGTTTGAAAATGATTATTATTGGTGAGAAAATTAATGGTTCTATCCCGATCGTTGCAGAAGCGATTGCGAAAAGAGACTCTGAATTTATTAAAGCAAGAGCAAAGCTTCAGGCGGAAAGCGGAGCTACTTATATTGACTGTTGCGCTTCTGTTCCGGAAGCGGAAGAAGTGGAAACATTGAAATGGATGATCGACTGTATCCAGGAGGTTACAGATCTTCCGATCTCAATTGACAGCCCGAGTCCGGATGTTCTGGCACAGGCTTATAAGTTCTGTAAGAAACCTGGAATTTTTAACTCTGTATCAGGAGAGGGACATAAGATTGATACGATTTTCCCGATCATGGCTGAGCCGGGAAATGAGGGATGGCAGGTAATTGCGCTGCTGAGTGACAATACAGGTATTCCGAAATGTGCAGCAGACCGTCTGAAAGTTTTTGACAAGATCATGGCGAAAGCGAAAGAGTACGGAATTGCTCCGGACAGGATTCACATTGATCCGCTGGTTGAGATGCTTTGTACTTCTGAGGATGGTATTGCAACGAATATTGAGACGATTACAAGTGTACGTGAGCAGTATCCGACCATTCATATTACGGCAGCAATCAGTAATATTTCCTTTAATCTGCCGGTTCGTAAGCTGATTAATTACGGGTTCCTGGTACTGGCAATGAATGCAGGACTGGACAGTGGAATTATGGATCCGACAAATAAGGATATGCTTGGACTGGTTTATGCAACAGAAGCATTACTTGGTCTGGATGATTATTGTATGGAATATATAGGGGCTTACAGAGAAGGCTTAATTGGTACAACAAAGAAGAAGTAAGTTGAATCTGCAGAAACTGTGTAAATGAATTAAGTGGTTGGAATCTGAAATTGAGAAATAACAGGAGGATTTGATTATGTCTAAGATAAATGAAGTTGCGGAATTAGTTGAAAAAGGGAAAGCGAAATTAGTAGGACCGGCTGTACAGGAAGCCATTGATGAGGGTGATGATCCGGTTGCGATTCTGAATGATGGTATGATCAGTGCGATGTCTGTAGTTGGTGAGAAATTCAAAAATGGTGAGATCTTTGTTCCGGAGATGCTGGTTGCAGCTCGTGCTATGAAGAAAGGTGTTGAGGTTCTGAAACCGCATCTGGCATCTGGTTCTACAGGTGCACTTGGTAAGGTTATCATTGCTACGGTTTCCGGTGACCTTCATGATATTGGTAAGAATCTGGTTGCCATGATGATCGAGAGTGCCGGATTTGAGGTGATCGATCTTGGAGTCGATGTTCCGGCGGCTAAGATTATTGAGTGCTATAAAGAGAATCCGGATGTTAAGATCATTGCTCTTTCTGCGCTGCTGACTACTACTATGCCGGCTCTGAAGGAGACTGTTGAGGCGTTGAATGCGGCGGATTTCAGAGGTAATATTAAGGTTATGGTTGGCGGAGCGCCGATTACAGAAGCTTTTGCTGAGGAAATTGGTGCTGACGGATATTCTGATGATGCGGCTAGTGCGGCGTCACTGGCTAAGAAGTTGGCGGCTTGATCTGATTGTTTTGTGCGGGTTTAGTATAACATGAAAATATTATGAGGGGACTGCTCTGGGGAGTGGTCCTTTCGTGTATTTTGGGATTTTTGGGAGTGTGTTATAATGGAAAAAAGGGGACGCTCAGAAAAATATTTTATTTCATGTGCGGTTTCGGGGTCTAAGATATTCTAAGTTCTCAGAAATCTGCTAAAGGCATGAGCAGCCTTCTCAAACTCGCTCCGTTGCAAACTTCGCTCAGACAGTGATACAGTCTGCTCATAACGCAGATTTCTGAGAGCTAAGAATATCTAAGACCCCTGCAAATGCACATGAAATAAAATATTTTTCTGAGCTGTTCGTTGGTTGTTGTAGTGTTTGGATTGGATATGTGGGAGGTTTTTATGGCTTGGGTTAAGTTTGTGCGCGAGGATGTTGAGATAGAGGTGGAGGATGGTATATCGGTACTGGAGGCGGAGATTCAGGCGGGACTGAGGCCGGATGCGCCTTGTGGCGGGCTGGGGAAATGTGGGAAGTGTCTGGTTAAGATTAATGGTGAAGTTGTTAAGGCGTGTCAGATTCGGATTGGTGAAGGTGAGACTTGTGTAGTGGAGACATTGGACAGGGCTGGCAATGAAAAGATTTTGACGGATGGATTTAACAGAGAAGTTGTGTTTGAACCGGGACTACGGATGGCTCAGGTTGAGCTGGAGAAGGCGAAAACAGGGGAGAAGCGGTCGGACTGGCAGAGGCTGCTGGATACGCTGGCGGAGACAGATGGTGAGGTTGAGCCGGGGCAGATGGAGGTGGATCTGAAGCTGGCGGGTGAATTGTATGGGATGCGCAGGGATTCTGATGAATGGTATGTGATTTACAGTAGACGGCGGATTCTGGAAATGAGGAAGGAAGCTGGTCGGAGGTGTCTGGCAGCGTTTGATATTGGGACGACTACCATTGCGGGGTATTTGCTGGATGGTGCGGATGGGAGGACTCTGGCAGTTGAGAGCAGGATGAATCCGCAGGCGCAGTATGGTGCGGATGTGATCATGCGGGCGAATTATGCGCTGGAGCATGGAACAGAAGCGTTAAGTATGTGTGTTCGGAAAGCGGTTAATGAGATGTTGGGAAGTCTGGCAGAGGATGCAGGGATAAGGAGAGAGGATGTTTTTCAGGTGTGTGTTGTGGGAAATACCTGTATGCATCATCTGTTTCTGGGGATTTCTCCGGCTTCGCTGGTACATGCGCCCTATACTCCGGCTGTGAGTGAGAGGCTGGTGCTGAATGCGGGGGATTATGGTCTGGCTGTGCAGGAGCGTGCAGAGTTGATCATGCTTTCGGATATTGCAGGATATGTGGGAGCGGATACCTGTGGATGTCTGCTGGCTATCAGGCAGGATCAGCAGGAAGAGATTTCTCTGATGATCGATATTGGAACGAATGGTGAGATGGTTCTGGGAAACAGGGAGCGGCTGGTGACCTGTTCTACTGCGGCCGGGCCTGCTTTTGAGGGTGCGAAGATTGAGTGTGGAATGCGTGGCGCGGCCGGGGCTGTGGATCATGTGAAGTATAAGGAGGGGAAGTGGAACTATACAACTGTTGGGAATAAGCCGGCGGTTGGTTTGTGTGGTTCGGGATTGATCGATCTGGTGGCGGGTCTTCTGGATGCTGGAATGCTGGATGAGAATGGTGTGCTGAGAAGCGGACAGGAGAAGCAAGGTGTGTTTATTCTGGTACCGCCAGAGCGGGGCGGTAATGAGAGAGGAGTTTATCTGACACAGAAGGATCTCGGAGAGGTTCAGCTTGCGAAAGCTGCGATTGCAGCGGGAATTCAGATGCTTATGGAGCGGCTTGGGATTACAGAAGATGATATCTGTTCGGTATATATTGCAGGTGCTTTTGGCAACTATATGGATCCGGTCAGTGCCGGGAAGATTGGCTTGCTTCCGGCGACGCTTGTGAAGAAAGTGAAACCAGTGGGAAACGCTGCTGGTGAGGGTGCGAAGATCGCACTTGTGAATGAGAAGGAAATGCTGGAGATGGATGAGCTGGTGAGAAAGATTGAATTCGTTGAGCTGGCTGCTTCGGCTGATTTTCAGGATCATTTTATTGATGAACTGGGATTTGAGACAGGTGAATGATTTTATCCGCCTGATTGAATTATTGAGAAGTGCAGAGTTCTTCTGATAAACTGCGGAGCAGTTATTCGGTGCAGAACTGAGGCGCGAAGAGGATAATTTTATCTGCCTGATGAGGTTGCTATAGATTATACAAGAGAGTAAGGGGTTAGATTATGGATATAAAAAAAATAGAGCAAATGGGAATGGAGCAGGGGTTTTCGCATGTGGTGTTGCTGGATTGTGATACGATTGAGCTGAAGCCGGAGGTTCGACAGATGTGTGCAGCGGATACCTGTCATAAGTATGATAAGTGCTGGAGCTGTCCTCCGGGATGTGGCTCTCTTGAGGAATGTGAAGCGAAAGTCCGGCAGTATAAGTATGGGATTATTGTTCAGACAGTTGGTGAATTGGAGGATGTTTTTGATGGCGAGGGAATGATGGAAACGGAAGCCAGACATAAGGAGTATTTTGTGGAATTTGAGAAGAAACTTCGGGAGATTTATCCGGATATGCTGGCGATTGGTGCGGGATGCTGTACGAAATGTAAGGTCTGTACTTATCCGAATGCTCCATGCAGGTTTCCGAAACAGGCTTTCTCATCGATGGAGGCTTACGGGATGCTGGTAACACAGGTTTGCCAGGCCAATGAGCTACAGTATTATTATGGGGATTGTACGATTGCTTATACGAGCTGTTACCTTCTGGAATAACGTTACTGTTCACTCCGTTCACAGTAACGTAGCCAAAATTCATTCCAGATTGCCTGCGGCAATGGAATTTTGGCTTGTATGTCTCGGGATTTTGGCATATTCATGCCAAAACACCTCGCGGGACAGAGGTGTGTGAACAATAACGGAATAACATTTTAGCCGAATCAGGTAAGTCAGTTTTCGTTGTAAATAACAGTGAGCTATGATAAAATACAGATATTGAAAGCGCAGAGCGTGTTTGAAAAAACAAAAAATCCTTCGCCGCAGGGCGGGGGATTTTTGGCAGAAGGTATTAAGGGTGGCTTGAGGATATGACAGTACTGGAACAGTTAAGAAAAACAATTGAAGACGGACATCCGGGGGAGACAGAGAAGCTGGTGAGGGAAGCATTGAAGCAGCATATTCCTGCAGGGCGGATTGTGGAAGAGGCCATGACTCCGGCTATGCGAACAGTGGGGGAGAATTACAAATCCAATGGAGCGGATATTATTAAAATTCTGGCAGCAGCCCGAAGTGTGCGCAAGGGTTTTGAATTGTTGGAGGAACAGGACTCGCAGTTTGGCAGGAGGAATATCGGAACTGTGATCCTTGGAACGGTGGAAGGTGATCTGCATGATGTAGGTAAGAATCTGGTTGCGATCATGTTTCGTAGTGCCGGATTTAAGGTGATCGATCTGGGAGTGGATATTTCTGAGAAGCAGTTTCTGCGTGCAGTGAAACAGAATCCGGATGTGTCGATCGTGTGTATCTCCTCGCTTCTGAGTACTTCAATCCCGGAGATGGAGCAGGTGGTAAAGTCTCTGAAACGAAGCAGCAGTAAGCATAAATTTAAGATTATGGTTGGTGGAGGTGCAGTAACGGAGCAGCTGGCGAAGAATATGGGAGCAGATGCCTATACAGAGAACTGTATTGAGGCTGTGGAAGTTGCGAAGACGTTTATTGTGTGAGAACCGGGCTGACAGGTGCGTATGAGAAAGACATAGTGTGAGTTAAATTGCTATAGAATTGACTGGTAAAATAGGTGCTTCAATTATGTGACAGGAGGATTGTAGACTTGCAGCTGTCATCAGTTTATTTATATGAAAAAATAAAAGAGAAATATGAAATTACGGAAAGGGGAACTTTATCCGGTTCAGACGGATATCTGCGCCCCTTTTTGTGTTATGAAAAAAAAGAAACATTTCGACATGGGCATGTTTATGTGGTACAGAGATATGACAAAGAGTGGGAATCGGCAGTTCTGACTGCTGAAAATATACTCTGGGTATTTTGTGGGAGAGAGGAAATTGATGCTGCATCAGAAGAGCTTCAGCAGATTCCGTATATTCATATTGCACTTGATAGTCTGGAAGAAATAGCAGAATTTATGAATGATGTGCAGGAGATTTTTGATGCGGCTGATGAATGGGAACGGAAGATTCATGATCTGATGTTAGAACATGCCGGAATGGACAGGCTTTTGCAGGTGACATCGGAATTTCTGCAGAATCCGATGACTGTAACAGGACTGGATTTTACCTTTGTGGCGGAAGCGGGAAGCGAGTATCTGCCGCCGAGGGCGCGGCTGTATACAGATGACGGGTTGAATATGGAATATGTAAATGCACTTTTGCAGAATGAGACTTATCGAGATATGGCAGATACGCATGAATATGTGATGTTTCCGGCTTACATCAGTGGATGTCGTTCGATGAACAGAAATCTGTTTGTGGATGGGAAAGCAACTCACAGGCTGGTTTTGACTGAGTGCAGATCAGAGATTACACTGAGAGTTATCTGTGTACTGGATATTCTGGTGGAGAAACTGGAGTATTTGCTTGCGCATGAAGCGGAGGAAGAAGATCCGGACAGGGATATGGAGCAGATTTTTGTCAGGATTTTGTCGGACAGAACTGCGGATTATATGCAGGTGAGTAGAGAACTGAGTGAACTGGGATGGAGTGGAAATCATGAATATATGTGCCTGATCCTGCAGATTACCTATCTGAATCAGCAGAATCTTTCCACAAAGGCAATCTGCCGATATATTAAGAAGAAATTTGAGGATTCTGTGAGTTTTCTTTATCAGGATGAAATTGTGGCATTTTTTGACCTTACCAGACTTGGAAAAAGCCAGGAGGAAGTAGCCGGAAAACTGGTTTATTTTATCAGGGATACTTATCTGAAAGCCGGATACAGCAGGGTGATGACAGGACATATGAATCTGAGACGGCAGTATGTGCAGGCGAAGACGGCTTTGGATGTAGGAAGCCGTAAGAAGCCTTATCTGTGGATTCATTATTTCGGTCAGGTGGCATTGACTTATATTCTGGAACAGGCAACAAGAAGACTGCCGGGAACAATGATCTGTCATGAAGGGCTGCTGGAATTGAAGAAGCATGATGAGGAGAATCAGACTCAGTACATGGAGACATTGAGAGTGTATCTGGAGCAGCATCTCAGTGCAACCCAGGCGGCAAGGGAATTGTTTATCCACCGCAGTACGTTTCTTTACAGGCTGGACAGGATTAAGGAAATCCTGCAGTCGGAGCTGGATGATCCGGAGGAGATTTTTTATCTGGAATTGTCGTTTAGGCTGCTGGAGCAGGAGCGAGAGAAAGAATAGTACGGGAACAGAATAGTGCAGATATCTGGAAAGGTCAATTATTTGTAGAGGGAGATGTTTTGATAAAAAAATTCAGGTACGCTTAAGCGTACCTGAATAAATGTTAAAAGAGATATTATGTTATTTAGCTTCTTCTTCGGCAGCAGCCTCTTCTTCAGCTTCCAGAGCCGGGTCTACGTGAACGGCGGCTACGGATACAACTGCAGCTTCAAGGTCTGTCTTTAAGTCTACATCTTTGTCCTGGGCGATGGCGAGGTCTTTGACTTTGATTACGTCGCCGACTTTCATGTCACCGACATCTACCATAATTTTGTCTACCAGTGCTGATGGGAGAGCTCTGAAGGAGATTTCTTCCAGATGCTGCTGTAATACACCGGCTTCCAGTTTGTCGTGGTTTACAAGTACGATCTCTGCTACGGAATGTACTTTCTCGTTGCTTACCAGTGCCTGGAAATCTATTTCATCCACCTGTCCTTTTAACGGATTGAACTGGATTTCTTTGATCAGTACGTCATATGACTGACCATCTACATCCAGCATAATCTGGCTTCCTTTGTTACTTGTCTTGAGAAGTTTCTCGACAGCAGATTTCTCGATTTTAACAGGAAGAGAACCTTCCATCTCTCTGCCAAATACGTTACCTGTAACGTAGCCTTCTCTTCTTAATCTTTTGGCCTTTGTGTCCATTGTTCTTTTTTCAGCTTTTAAAGTATTCATTTGACTTTTCCTCCATTTTACAGCTGAGGTGACACGCTTGACACTATCTTTAATTTATGAGCATCCGAAATGCTCCAGGTGGTGTTAAGTATTTTTGAGTATTCAGTTGTTTGTTCTTTATCTTTGTTACAGCTGTATTATAACACGCTAGAAATAAAATGCAAGAGGAAAATGTGAAGAGTTTGTGAAATTTAAGTAAACACAAACAAAGCCCCCGAAAGTGACCACTTCCGGGGGCTTTGCATTTAATCTAATTAATCATTAATTACAGAGTATCATTTCTTCTGATATAACCAGGCTGTTCAGCCGGGGAAACGATTTCTTTTTTATGAACGAGTTTCGCCCATTTGTCGACTACTTCATTCTCTACGTGAACACCCTCACCTACAGTAACTTCAGCGAGAACAACACTGTTTCTTACAACAGCACCTTTTTTAATGACACATCCACGACCGATTACGGAATTCTCAACAGTACCTTCAATCTGGCAACCGTTGGAGATTACGGAATTCTTCACATCTGCAGTATTGAAATACTGAGTCGGGCAGGAATCATTGGTACGTGTATAGATTGGCCAGTTATCATGGAAAAGTTCCTGAGCTGACTTGTAATTAAGGAGAGCCATGTTTGCAGCATAGTAACTTGGGAAGTCTGTAATGCTTGCAAAGAATCCCTTGTGTGCAACGCCGCGGATGTCCAGAGTTTCGCATTTATCATTCAGGATATCTGCCAGTGTATACATGGAAGAAAGATTCTTGGCTTCTTTGATCAGGCTGATGAAAAGCTCTGTTTTCATAACACAGGTATCCATATAAACATACTGATTCTTCTTATTACCATGATTCGGTTCGATGGATTCCACACCTTTCTGGCGGTTCAGTCCCAGAACATTACAGGTAAGATAAGCCTCTTTTGCATTATCAACAGCGTGATAAAGGAGAGTAACATCTGCACCGGACTCAATGTGTGTATGTAAAAACTGGTCAAAATCAATTGAATAAACCATATAGCTCGGGGCAATGACAACATACGGATGATTCATTCTGCTGAGGGACTCCATGTTGTCCAGATAGCAGGAGATATCGGTGTTATAGATATCATTGTCATTATTGTGCTCTGAGAAGAGAAGCTGAAGTTTGCCGCTCTTGGAGTTGATATTGTAATGACGTCCTGTTCCAAGATGTTCTACAACAGAACGGGGTTTATTATTGATATAGACCTGAATACGTTCAATGTTGCTGTTGGTCATATTGGAGATAGGGAAGTCAATGACTCTGTATCTGCCAAGGAAAGAAAACGCACCGATTGGGCGATAATCCTGCATACCATCTACATAAATATTTCTCCCGGAAGAGCTTACGATTCCAAATGCCTTATACATATTATTCTGCCCCCTTTACGCGTTTCGCTACAAGCTCAATGTGCTCACTGTCTGCGGCACCGACAACTGCACCTTTACCGATGCGGACACCGTCAGCTACAAGTGCACGCTGAACAACGGCACCCTCTTCTACAACAACACCCGGCATCAGTACACTGTCGATAATTCTGGCACCTGCACCAATCTTAACACCTGTAAAGAGAACGGAATGCTTAACTTCGCCCTGAACAACACAGCCCTGTGTGATATATGCATCTTTAACATCTGCTTCTGCGCTGATGTACTGTGGAAGTGCGGTAACATCTTCTGTATAAATCTTCCATGACGGATCACCCAGATCCAGTTCATTCTTGGAACTTAACAGATCCATGTTTGCTTCCCAGAGAGAGTCGATGGTACCAACATCTTTCCAGTATCCTTCAAATTTATATGCATAAAGAGTTCTGTTATCGTTAAGCATAGTAGGGATGATATCCTTACCGAAGTCATGGCTGGAATCTGGATTCTTGATATCAGCCATCAGCATCTTGCGGAGGAGTTTCCAGGTGAAGATATAGATACCCATGGATGCAAGGTTGCTCTTCGGATGCTCAGGTTTCTCTTCGAATTCTACGATACGTCCGGATTCATCAGTATTCATGATACCAAAACGGCTTGCCTCTTTCATCGGAACTCCGATAACTGCGATGGTTGCATCTGCCTTTGCTTCTTTGTGGGCTGCAAGCATCTTGTCATAGTTCATTTTATAAATATGGTCACCGGAAAGAACAAGAACGTATTCAGGATCAAATTTATCAATGAAATCAATATTCTGGGAGATTGCATCTGCAGTTCCGCGATATACATTCAGATTCTCATCTGCTTTCTCACGTGGAGGAAGAACGTAAACACCGCTGTTTTTAGCATCAAGACCCCAGCGTCCGCCGGCTGCCACATAACTGTTCAGCTGGATAGATTCATACTGTGTAAGTACACCTACAACATCAACGCCACTGTTGGCACAGTTGCTTAAAGGAAAGTCTACGATACGATATTTACCGCCGTATGAAACGGCCGGCTTTGCCACTTTATTGGTAAGATCATGCAGACGGCTGCCACGACCGCCGGCCAGGATCATGGCCAACATACTATTTTGTTTCATAATAGTGAACCCTCGCTTTCATTTGTTAGGTAATATTATACATTTTTTCCTGACATTTTTCCATAGGTTTCTGAAAAAAATATGTAAAAACTTTGCTACAAACTAAGTAAAATCGACGAAAAATTATACATTATATACAAATATCGAGACGAATCGCATGACAGGGGATTAAAGATATTTGTAAATTATGCTTATAACGTACCAAAATTCATTCCAGATTGCCTGCGACAATGGAATTTTGGCCTGTATGTCTCGGGATTTTGGCATATTCATGCCAAAACACCTCGCGGAATAATGCTGTGTGAACAGTAACATTTGTTCACAAATTTAAGTGAAACGGGTGGACGTATAATAGTTCTTACGCTATAATAGGTAGGAATTTATAGAAGAAACGCGTAACTGTGAAAATACTGAACAGTTACAGAGAAACAGAGGTTATCACGTGAGTAAAAGAGAAGATTATAAACGATTTATCGTATTTTGTCTGGCGAGTCTGGTGGTTCTGGCACAGGCGGCGGTCTTTGCATGGGTGTGGTATTCCGTTTACAGAGGACAGATCGACGAGCCTTTCTGGCGCAAAGGTAACTGGGTACTGATCGCAATCTACGGTCTGATGTTTGCCCTGTTTGCCAAATTGTACGGAGGACTTAAGGTTGGATATCTTAAGAGGATTGATGTATTTTATTCGCTGACACTGGCACTTTTGTGTACCAATGTGGTGGAATATCTGGAGATCACCCTGATCAACAGATGGTTCCTGAGCGTATGGCCTATGATCGAGATGACAGGAATACAGCTGGTTCTGATCATTATCTGGATATTTGGTTCAAGGTATATCTATTCCGGACTTTATCGCGCACGCCGGCTTCTGGTCATTTACGGTGACCGGGATCCGGGGGACGACCTGATCCATAAGATGAATTCCCGAAAGGACAAATATGACATCAGCGGCAAGGTACACATCAGTGTGGGAGAAGAAAAAATCCATCAGATGATGCAGGATTATGACGGCGTGATCATCTGGGATCTGCATTCAACAGAGAGAAACCGTTATCTGAAATACTGTTTTGCACATTCTGTCCGATGCTATGTGAGTCCGAAGATTTCGGACATCATTCTTATGGGAAGTGAACGCATCCATCTTTTTGACACACCGCTTCTGGTATCCAGAAATATGGGACTGGCAGTAGACCAGCGTGCTGCAAAGAGAGTTATGGATATTCTGATCTCAGGGATCGGCATTATAATCACTTCACCGATCATGCTGATCATAGCGATTGCGGTAAAAGCATACGACAGAGGTCCGGTGTTTTATTTTCAGGACCGTCTGACATTGGGTGGAAAGCCCTTTAAGATCTGTAAATTCCGCAGTATGTGCGTAGATTCGGAGAAAAACGGTGCAAGACTGGCATCCAAGCATGATTCCCGTATCACACCGGTAGGTCATGTGCTGAGAAATCTTCATCTGGATGAGCTTCCTCAGCTTTTCAATGTATTTAAGGGAGATATGTCTCTGGTAGGTCCGCGTCCGGAACGTGAAAGTATCATGCTTGAGTATGAGAAAGAGCTTCCGGAATTCTATTATCGTCTGAAAGTTAAAGCAGGTCTTACCGGATATGCGCAGGTCTACGGTAAGTATAATACAACTCCTTATGACAAATTAAAGCTGGATCTGTTTTATATTGAGAATTATTCCTTCCTGCTGGATATCAAGCTGATCTTTATGACAGTTAAAATCTTTTTCCAGAAAGAAGTATCTGAGGGAGTAGATGACAGACAGGTAAATGCGTTGAAGGATTCCGGGAAAAACGTCGGAGTGTCAGAGAATAAAACGGAGGAATGACAATGAATAAACCGCTGGTATCTGTGATCATGCCGGTTTACAACGGAGAAAAATATATTAGAAAGGCTGTGGAATCCGTCTATGAACAGGGAGTTTCGCTGGAACTTCTGGTGATCGATGACGGTTCTACAGACCATACAGAGGAAGTCCTGTCTGCCTATGAGGGCAGAGAGGACTTTCGGTATATTAAGAATGAACAGAATATGGGAGCTGCAGGCTCCAGAAACAGAGGAGTCGGGCTGGCACAGGGAACCTACATTGCTTTTCTGGATGCAGATGACTGGTGGGAGCTAGGCAAGCTGAAAGAACAGCTGAAACGTCTGGAAGAGACAGGATACGTGCTGTGTTCTACAGGGCGGGAACTGATGAAAGCAGACGGAAGCAGTACAGGACGGACAATCCCTGTAAAAGAGAAGATCACCTACAGAGAACTTCTGAAACATAACAGCATCAACTGTTCTTCGGTAATACTCAGAAGGGATGTGGCGCGTGAATTTCCCATGGAGCATGACGACAGCCATGAGGATTATATCACCTGGCTGAAAATCCTGAGAAAATACGGCTGTGCTGCCGGAATCAACAAACCCTATCTGAAATATCGTCTCAGCGAAGGCGGCAAATCCAGAAACAAACTGAAATCAGCAGCCATGACTTACAATGTCTACAGATACGCCGGTTACGGCAGGATCAGAAGCTGTATTTTTTTCTGTTCTTATGCTGTACATGGAATATGGAAATATTGCTACTGTTCACTTCGTTCACAGTAACGTAGCCAAAATTCATTCCAGATTGCCTGCGGCAATGGAATTTTGGCTTGTATGTCTCGGGATTTTGGCATATTCATGCCAAAACACCTCGCGGGATAGTGGTGTGTGAACAGTAACAAAATATTTCCATTGACCGAAATGTTAAGTTTCTATTCCATAAATCGTAAAAATATGTTATGCTTGTTGCAGTAAATATGACTTTGCGGTTAATTGCCCGTTACATTGCTGTGCGTTTTTTTGTCTGCCGGTCATCTGAAGAATCTGGCAGAATGGGGTTGTATGTTCACACAGCAGAAGTCAGAAATATGATTAGAGGATAGTACTTAAACATGAAAATAAAAAAAGAGAGAGCGGCGGTGCCGTACTCCTGCCTGATCGATAACATTAAAGTTTTGCTTATCTTTCTGGTAGTATTTAACCATATTATTGCATTTAACCTTGTAAAGGTAGACACTGTAGTGAGATATGTGTGGTATGCGATCACGATTTTTCACATGCCTGCATTTGTTTTTATTTCAGGATATCTGTCAAAGAAACCTCAGAATGTGCTGAAGAATTTTAAGAACCTGCTGATCCCTTATGTTCTGGGATATACCTTAACCTGGTATTCACAGATATGGCTGGGCAGATCCGTAGATTATGAGATACTGCGTCCTACCGGAAGTGTCATGTGGTATATACTGGCACTGTTTATTTACCGCCTTACCATTGAGGCCCTGGGTAAGATCAGATTTATTGTTCCGCTCAGTATCCTGTTCGCATTATGGGCAGGAACCAGACCGGAATTTACCACATTCCTGTCATCATCAAGAATTGTGGTATTTTTCCCGTTCTTTGTTGCGGGGTATCTCTGGAAGAGTGAATATATCACAGCGATCCGTAAATTTAAGGGAAAATGGATCCTGGTGGCAATCTCCGGAGTCCTTTTGTGGGCGATACCGAATTATATGATCCCAAATGAAATGGGAATTGCTATTTTCCGAGGTAATCATGGATATCAGCTCTGTGGCCTGACGGATCCTCAGGGAGTGATCCTCAGACTGCTGATGTATCTGGTATCTTTCGTAGTTGTCTATACGATGCTTGCGTTAGTGCCGGACATCAAACTGCCACTCACCTATGTGGGACGACATACAATGGGAATTTATTTCTTCCATTATCCGATCATGATCATTATGAATGGTTTATACATCCTGATGCTTCCTGCAATGAACAATGTATGGGTGCTTCTGGGAGTATCACTGGTATTTGTACTTGTGCTGGGAAGTCTGCCTGTGGATCTGCTCTATACGGGTGTTCTGAATCTGATCGCATTTATCCTGATCAAGAAGGATAAGACAGTCAGAGATGAAGGTCTGGAAGAAGAGTATGACAGCGAATATGATGAATATGAACTTCTCAGAAGAAAGAAAGCCATCGCAGAGCTTGCGGCAACGCTTGATTCAGAGAGTGAGCAGGACGGACATGTGGAGAAAGTAAATATGGACGAGGATACACCGGATCATACTTCTTCCGACAGTCATGAAGGCTTCAGCAATGTGGCCGGCATGGAGCTGGAGATTGAAGAAGATAACCTGGATGATATCCCTGATGAACTGATCAAAGGGGAAGAGGAGCTTTCGCTGGAAGACCTGATCCAGGAACTGGAAGCTACTACCAGAACGATGGACGACAATAAAGAACCATAAACACAAAGGAAGAGTTTTGAGATACAAAAACAGTATTTCAAAACTCTTCTTTTTGTAAAGTTAATGCGAATTTAACATTTTTGTAACGGACAGGTGACGGAAGTTGGGAAGTATGATATAATCAAAGTATCTATCGTATGGAGGTTACTGTTCACACACCACTATTCCGCGAGGTGTTTTGGCATGAATATGCC